>CAYTLU010000445.1:0-14674 GCA_964438665.1 uncultured Bacteroides sp. | reverse complement strand
ATATTCCGACTATGAGGAATATAAGAAAGCTAAAAACGGCGGTAAAGAGCCGCCCCGCCGCCGCTATCGCAAATTGATGGAATAGGAAAGCGCAAAATCGGGTGATTTGCTTTGATATGCTGACAAAGTTGTTTAAATTTGTGGAAAGTCTCAACGACAATGCCGCATGCCATGAAGATGACCTACGTAAACCTGCCCGACTCCACCACTCGCCGTCTGCCATTCTATCTGGCGATGGAGGAATATCTTGCGCGAGACCATACGTTTGAGGGTGATCTGTTTTTCATGTGGCAGGTTGCGCCGACAGTCATCTTCGGGCGCAATCAGATTATAGAAAACGAAGTTGACATTAACTATTGCCGCGCTCACGGAATAGAGATGTATCGGCGCAAAAGCGGTGGCGGATGCGTTTTTGCCAATCCCGACAACATCATGTTTTCCTATATCACCCCTGCTACCGATTGCGTGACAAAGACGTTTCTGCGCTACACAACAGCCGTGTGCCGCATGCTCCAATCGCTCGGCATAGACGCACAACCATCGGATCGCAACGACATACTGATCGACGGACGGAAAATTTCCGGGTCGGCATTCTATCACCTGCCGAAACGCGATATTGTTCATGGCACAATGCTTTTTGACACAGACCGCGAACAGATGAGCCGCGCAATAACGCCCTCTAAAGCCAAGCTCGAATCCAAAGGAATCAAATCGGTCAGGAATCGCGTGACAACAATCCGTGAACACCTTAATATAAATATAGAACAATTCAAAGACTACGCACGCCAATGGCTGGCTAACGGCGGAGAGATAACGTTGACTCCGTCAGATGTCAAAGCCATAGAGCAGCTCGAACAGCCTTACCACGACCCGAAATGGATATTCGGCCAACGGCTTGCAGCTGCGTCTGCGGAATCCGGCCAAGGACGACGCTTCGAGGGTGTCGGCGAAATCAATTTATCTGTCACTACCGACTCTTCCAACCGCATCACCGGACTGCAACTGGCCGGAGACTACTTCCAGACCGCCGATGGCGAAGATCTGCTGACCGCGCGGCTGACCGGAGTCAGATATGACCCTGACGAGATCAAGAACGCGCTTAAAGGATTCAGTGCCAACAACGTTGCCGTTGGATTGACCGACAAACAATTGATCGAACTGTTTTTTGACAACTAACCATAACAACCTTATAGCATGGAAAATAACAAGAGAACATGCCTTTATGACAGACACATAGGCCTCGGAGCCTTGATGAGTCCGTTTGCCGGATTTGACATGCCGATCCAGTATGAAGGAATCGCAGAGGAACATAAAGCCGTGCGCGAGGCATGCGGAGTTTTCGATGTGTCCCACATGGGCGAAGTCAACATCTCGGGTCCGGATGCCGAAAAATATGTCAACTACATATTCACCAACGATGTATCAGCTATTGAGCCCGGACAGATTCTCTATGGAATGATGCTCAACAACGAAGGCGGAACGGTTGATGACCTGCTTGTCTATCGCCGCGCAACCGACAGCTTCCTGTTGGTCATAAATGCCTCAAATATTGAGAAAGACGTGGCCTGGATAGAACAGAACGCCAACGGATATGACGTTTCGATCGAAAATCTCAGCAACCGGTTGGGCGAACTGGCCATTCAAGGTCCGCTGTCGGAAGAAGTTCTTTTGCAGGTTCTCGGCATAGACTGCACCGACTTGACATTCTATACTTTTAAAGAGATTTCCTTTGATGGAGAACATATTATTGTCAGCCGGACAGGCTACACCGGCGAGGACGGTTTTGAAATTTACGCTCCGGAAGTCGAGACTGTCCGTCTGTGGGATGCCCTGATGGATTCCGGCCGTTGCAAGCCCTGTGGTCTCGGATGCCGTGACACGCTCCGTTTTGAAGTCGGCCTGCCTCTCTACGGCGATGAACTTGCCGATGACATTTCTCCGGTAGAGGCAAGCCTGTCAATGTTTGTAAAGCTAAACAAACCTGAATTCATAGGCCGGGAAACGGTGGCGCGTCAGAAAACCGACGGCCCTTCTCGCCGCATAGTCGGGATTGAAGTGCTTGACCGCGCTATTCCGCGCCACGGCTATGATGTTCTGAATGCAGAAGGCGAAAAAATCGGATTCATCACCACCGGCTACCGCGGACTGTCAATCGACAAGAGCATTGCAATGGCAATGGTCGATGCCCCCTACACTGCCACCGGAACGGAGCTTCAGGTTCAGATCCGCCGCAAACGATTTCCGGCGGTTGTCACTTCCCGCAAATTCTACAAAAAAAGCTATAAAAAATAAAACTAAAACTCATCAACATGGAAAAGATACTTTATTCAGAGACTCACGAATACGTCAAGGCTGACGGGAACATTGCATACGTAGGTATCAGCGACTTCGCACAGCATGAACTCGGCAATATTGTCTATGTCGATATGCCCGAGACCGGCGATGAATTTGAAGCCGGAGAAGAGTTCGGAGCTGTGGAGAGCGTAAAAGCCGCTTCCGACCTCATTTCTCCTGTCAGCGGCACTGTTGTTGAAATCAACGAACATCTCATCGACAATCCACGTCTGCTCAATCAGGATGCCATGTCCAACTGGATTATCAAGGTTGAGATGACAAATCCCGATGAACTTGACGCCCTCATGGACGAAGATGCATACAAAGCATTCTGCAAAAAGTAACACTCAAAATATGCACAGATATTTTCCACATACCCCAGAGGATATAGATGCGATGCTTCAGCGGTGTGGCGTCAACTCGCTCAATGACTTATATGCTGACGTCCCATCCCGGCTCCGCATGCAGACTCCATATCACGTAGGAAAGCAATTGAGCGAAAAGGAAGTCCGCGACTACTTCAACGAACTTGGCAGAATGAACCGTCAACTGGTCTGTTTTGCAGGATACGGACACTACAACCACTACACGCCTTCGATTGTCAGTTCCATAATCAGCCGTTCGGAATTTCTGACGGCCTACACCCCCTACCAGCCGGAGATATCCCAAGGCACTCTCCAATATATCTTTGAATACCAAAGCATGATGGCGACCCTTACCGGAATGGATGTCAGCAACGCATCGATGTATGACGGCGCGACAGCTACGGCCGAAGCGATGATGATGGCTGTCAGCCACAGCCGCAAGCGTAATAAAGTGGCCGTTGCCGCCACGCTCAACACCGATGTGCGCCGCGTTGTCGATACCTACGCACGCTATCACGGAATCGAAGTTGTGACAGCGGATGAAAAAGACGGCATGACCGACCGCGCGGTTCTCGAATCGCTGATTTCAGAAGGCAATCCGGCCGGCGTCATTGTAGCTTCGCCAAACCGCTATGGCATATTGGAAGACTACACCGGTCTTGCAGAAACCTGCCACGCGAACAAAACGCTGCTCATCATGAACTGCGTAGCCTCCGATCTCGGCATGATCAAGACGCCCGGACAATGGGGCGCGGACATAGCCTGCGGCGATGCGCAGTCATTGGGAATGCCGCTCAGCTATGGCGGACCTTATCTCGGATATATCTGTTGCAGCAAGGCGTTGATACGCAAACTGCCCGGACGAATCGTAGGCGCGACCAACGATGCCCGCGGCCAACGCGTTTTCGTGCTGACGCTTCAAGCTCGCGAACAGCACATCCGCCGCGATAAAGCCACAAGCAATATCTGCTCAAATCAAGGTCTGATGGCTTTGTCTGCGACAATATATCTCGCCACAATGGGGCCGGAAGGGCTGCATGAGGTGTGCGAGAAAAGCGCAAAAGGCGCCCGCTATCTTGCCAATGCACTTCAAGCAACAGGAAAAATGCGACTGACCTATCCCGACTCGCCCTTCCTCAACGAGTTTCTCATGACGGTCAACGGCAATGTCGATCATCTGATTGCACGCTGTGTTGCAGAAGGCATCCTGCCCGGAGTCAAAATCGAAACAGACAAGATACTGATTGCCGTGACAGAAATGAACACCAAAAAAGAGATGGATCGTCTGGCAGACATTGTCAGAGATATTAAATAGGAGAGACCAGCCATGAATAGAAAATACTACGATAAAACGATTTTCGAACTTTCGCATCCGGGACGCAAAGGCTATTTCCTGCCAGACGAACATTTCGACATCGACCCTCAGCTCCCTGATGCGCTGCTCAGGAATGAAAAGCCTCGGCTGCCGGAGGTAGATGAGCCGACCATCGTGCGCCACTACACCAATATGTCTGCAAATAATTTCGGCGTCGATTCCGGTTTCTACCCGCTCGGCTCATGCACAATGAAATACAATCCGAAAATCAACGAAGACATAGCCATTATGCCCTCAATGTCAGGTCTGCATCCAAAGACTCCGGCATTGGCAGCACAGGGCGCACTGAAAGCCTACCATACGCTACAAAAGCTATTGGCAGAGATCGGAGGAATGAGTGAATTCACGCTCAACCCCTTTGCCGGGGCTCACGGCGAATTGACCGGACTGATGGTTATCCGCGCCTATCACAACAGCCGTGGCGACACAAAGCGTGTCAAAGTCATAGTCCCCGACTCGGCTCATGGGACCAATCCCGCCAGTGCAGCTGTCTGCGGGCTGAAAGTGGAGGAAGTCAAAAGCATGCCTGACGGCACTGTCGATGTCGAGGCCCTAAAATCGCTGCTTGATGACACAGTGGCCGCCGTGATGCTTACAAATCCCAACACACTGGGAATTTTTGAAACCCACATACCGGAGATTGCAGATGCCGTGCATGCCGCCGGCGCATTGCTATATTATGACGGCGCCAACCTTAACCCGCTGCTGGGCATAGCCAGACCGGGAGATATGGGATTTGATGTCATGCACATAAATCTCCATAAGACCTTCTCAACGCCACATGGCGGTGGAGGCCCGGGGGCAGGTCCGGTCGGCGTACGCAAAGGGCTGGAACAATTCCTCCCGAATCCGCGCGTTGTTGAGAACGATGGCTTATATTCCCTTACATACACTGATGAATCACTCGGTTCAATATCAGCCACATTAGGCAATTTTGCCGTGCAGCTCAAAGCCCTGAGCTACATTCTCTCGCTCGGATGCGAGGGGCTGATGGAAGCCGGCCGGCTGGCAACTCTCAATGCCAACTACGTCAAGGAATCTCTGCGCCACGTCTATAAACTTCCCATTGACCGCGTATGCAAGCATGAGTTCGTTTTTGACGGCTTGGCCGACAAATCAACCGGTGTGACAACTCTCGATGTGGCAAAACGTCTGCTCGATTACGGCTATCATGCGCCGACAATCTACTTCCCGCTGCTTTTCCACGAATCTCTGATGATCGAACCGACCGAAACGGAAAGCAAGGAGACGCTTGACGACTTTATCGCCGTCATGGAACGAATTGCAAAAGAAGCCTCCGCTAATCCCGATCTGGTAAAGTCAGCCCCGCATGACACCCCGATCAGCCGTCCTGACGAAACAAAAGCAGCCCTGACCCCTGTCGTTACATATTTTGAACTCGACAAACCCTCATCCTGATGGACCGCTATGACATAATCATTATCGGCTCAGGCCCCGGCGGCTACACAACAGCCGCCGGAGTCGCACGACTTGGCAACCGCACACTGATCATCGAACGCGACGAACTTGGCGGGACATGTCTCAATCGAGGGTGCATCCCGACAAAAACGCTCTGCCGGTCGGCGGAAGTGGCCATGATAATGGAAAAAGCCGAGAACTTCGGAGTTAACATCGGAGAGATAACACTCAACTACAGCCGCGCCGCAGAACGCAAGCAGTCAGTGGTTGAGCAACTGCGCGAAGGGGTCGCGCTGGAGCTAAAAGATGTCGATATTGTCCGTGGCGAGGCAAAGTTCATCGCCGCAAATACAGTTGAAGTCGGCAATCAACAGTACTCCGCTCCCAAAATCATAATAGCAACAGGATCCTGCCCTGCCTCACTCCCGATTCCGGGCGCGGAAATGGCGGTCAACAGCGATTCTGCACTTGAATTGACATCTCTTCCACAGAAAATGACAATCATCGGCGGCGGCGTTATCGGCATGGAATTTGCCTCGATTTTTGCCGCGTTCGGCGTAAAAGTAACCGTGCTTGAATATTGTCGGGAGATTCTGCCGGGATTCGATGCCGAGGTTGCAAAACGTCTGCGCATGCTACTGAAACGCCGCGGCATCACAATAACAACCGGAGCGCAAGTCACGGCCATTACTCCATCGAAGGAGGTAGAATACACAGAGAAAGGCAAACAGAAATCGGTTGCTGCCGACATGGTTCTTATGGCTGTCGGGCGGCGCGCAGTCATTCCTGACGGGCTGGAAGAATTGGGAATCAGACTCGACCGAGGATTCATAGCCGTTGATTCTTCCATGTTGACCAATCTCCCAGGCGTCTATGCAATCGGCGATGTCAACGGACGCTGCATGCTGGCACATGCCGCCACTGCGCAGGGTCGCGTTGCTTTGGAAGCGGCAACCGAACCAAATATCATTCCGGCCGCCATTTTCACATTGCCTGAGTGTGCCGGCGTCGGGCTGTCATCGGAGAAATGCACAGCTCTCAACATAGAAACGCTTGAAGGCAAAGCAATCTATCGCGCCAATGGGAAAGCTCTTGCCTTGGATGAGACAGACGGATTGCTAAAAATCATTGTGTCACGAAACTCCGACAAGATTTTGGGATGCTTTGCATGCGGCGCACACGCAGCGGATATCATTCAGGAAGTGACCGTAGCAATGCAGGCCGGCCTGACAGCCGGGCAACTTGCCGCGACCGTACACATCCACCCCACACTGTCCGAACTGATAGAAACCGCCATCGCAAACATCCAACCGGCAACTGACAAGACATGAGTCAATCCATCCCCGACATAAGCCTGATTGTCATTTTTCATAATGCCGAAACGACAATCGGGCGCACGCTTAAATCACTGGCAGCACAGACATTGCTATCAGTAGAATATCTGTTTGTCGATGATGGCAGCACAGACATGTCGGTCAAAGTGATCGAAGAATTCAATCTGATCAATCCGGATTTCGCCACACGCCAAAAACTTATAACATCTCCTGAGCAACGCGGATCGGCACACGCCACAATGCTTGGGCTTGAAAATGCATCCGGACGCTACGTCATGCGTTGCGATGCCGATGACTATCTCGAACCCGATGCTCTTGCCGCGCTATTGGAGGCCTCCGCGGGCGAAGACAATAGCATCATAATGTGTCCATACGTTCTGGAATCTGCCGGAAAGTCAAAGACCGTCAGATGGAAGAGGGCTCCCCGCAATCTGAATGACTTTGCCATAGACACACTGCACTTTTCGCTATGCAATAAGCTGCTGTCCCGAAAATTGTTGACCGACAACAAAATCTTTCCGTATGATGGCATCAACTGCTGGGAAGATCTGGGAATTGTGGCCAGACTGATGGCATTGAAGCCACGGATATGCGTTGTTGACCGCCCTCTGTATCATTACGTGCATAATGCGGAAACCGCGTCATTGTCACGCAGCGGACGCGAGCGTTTGCTTGAAGATCATCTCCATACAGCCCTATTGCTGGAACAGTGGTTTAACGTGCATGGCCTTAACAATGAGTATGACGAATTTCTGAATCACTTGAAATTCTGTTCGAAAGTCAAGATGATGCGCGGACGCGACAAGGATGTCCGGCTATGGAAGAAAACATTTCCGGAGGTCAATGGACGCATCCTCGGAATGCGCCATATTCCGTTGCTCTACCGTCTGCTCTTTACAGCCGTCGCCATACTTCCGTCATGGTTCACGCAATGGGTGTCGGACACCATCGCTGCTAAAGCGGAATCGTGAACAGGAATCGCGCTCCCGGCCCTTGATAGGTTGTGTCAACCTTGATGGAACCGCCAAGCAGGTCTGCAATCATCCGCGAAATATTAAGGCCGAGACCCGTTCCGGATGTCAGATTGCTCAGTTTCTCAAATCTCTCGAATATAATATCCTCTTTACCTCTCGGCACACCGATTCCTGAATCCTCCACCACAAATGTTATGGTCCGATCGTTCGGATTCAGCACATAGAACAGATTCACATATCCTCTTTCAGTGAACTTCGCACCGTTACTGAGCAGGTTGATAAGCACCTGTTCAACGCGTAGCGCATCGGTGTTTATGCTGACATCCTCCCCGGGACCTTTTATATATGACATAACGACACCCGGCTTGCAATGCTTTTTCATGCTGTTGACAGCCATCTGACAGATTGAGTTGACCGATTCTATATTCCGCTGAATCCGGATCTGCGAATTATCCATCTCCGCAATGTCAAGCACATCCTTGACCAGAACCGAAAGCATATCGGCATTGACATCTATCATGTCGGCATATCGTTTCAGATACTTGCGCTTCGCATCGTCCATATTGTCAACAATCAGATGCGAACATTCGACGAGAGCATTCAATGGCGTGCAGATTTCATGGCTCATGTTGTTAATGAAATCCGTTTTATGGCGGTCAGCGCGGCGGGCATGATCGCGCGCCTCGATAAGCTCCTGCTGGGTGCGCTGGAGAGCGTTACGCTCACTAACGAGTTTTTCATTGGCTTTTACGAGAGATACCGACAAACGCCGCGACTTGCCATAGAGATACAGCAACGCGAATATTACAATCAAAAAGATAATAGACCCGATAATTATTCCCCTGACCATATTATTGTGATACCGCTTTGCATTCGCTTCCTGCTGCGCCAACAGCGTATTGTTCAATCCTGCAAGATCATGCATGTCATCCATCAGACCGAGCTCATAGTTGCGGTCGGCCACTCGTTCATCCATGACCGCTTTCAACAGTTTGTTATATTCCAATGAGGCTTTCAGCATCAACTCCTTGTTACCGACAGCTGTCGCCGCCTCCAGCATAAATGAATACAATTGTACGTCGAATTGACGATTCTTAGGATTGTCAACCTGTTTTTCCAATATGTTCAGTGCTTCCGCATATTTTTTCTTACCCATCAGATAATAGATAGTCGGACGCTGATTCTTCTCAAAATCGGTTCTTAAATCAGGATTATTAACCACGAGCTTCTTCAGCTGATCATAATAATATTCAATCTCCGCATCATTCAATATCGGGAAATTGGTCAACAAACGGCGCAAAGCCACATATCGGTAGAGGTCATAATTCCTGAACTTGTGGCCGTTGCTTTTTGATTGCTCATCGAGTTTATCAATCAACTTGAGCAACTCGCGCGATGCAAACACCGCTTTCTCAAGCTGTCCCGAAACAGTATAGACAATTGATGCCTGTACATAATACGAATTGTTGAGCGGGGTGTTATCCCCCGGAAGCGCTCTCAATTTTTCGCCCAGTTCATCAAGCCCCCTTGAAAGCATTTCTCCATTGACATTATTGCGAAGAAAGCGGCAAAGCATAAAAAGATATTCTACGCGGTCATAAGGGTCTTCACTGCTGACTATTCCCTTGGTGCGTATAAGTTCATATACTTTTTTTCGACGAGTCTCCTCCGTAATCGCCCTGTCTTCTGCTATATTAGCCTGCACACGTAGAAAAGCGAGAGTCATTCGCTGATCATTGCTGAGCGGCTTTGATGCTGCAATGTCTATCAGCTCCTTGATTTTGAAAGCAGACTGTCCATTGCCGCAATATATGTTTCCCAACCGGCGCATTATATCATACTGTATCGCCATGTCCGACCCGCGCTGCGCCGCATAAAGCAATTTCTCGCACACAGGTTCTCTGTCATCCAGACGAACCAGATCCAACATATCGTACAGCACCGCCACACTGTCTTTCGATGAATCCAAACCGGCCAGCACGTTATTCAGACTGTCTATCAGCCGGGCTGTCTCATTCTTTCCGCCGTAGGACGCAAACGGAGCCAGGAATGCGATAAACACCAGATATACAATAAGAAATACCCTTTTCATTGGATTATTTAGGTTGCAACTTCATTATGATCACATTGCAAAGATATACTATTTTTTCATTATAGCGGCTGTCAAACAGAAGAATGATGTTAAAACAGCTGCCATCAGTAGAATATTCGTTGCAAAATCACTACTTTTGCGTGTGCCGGCGGACATGGTGGCGTTTGCAATAATCCCACTGATTCCGCGTTATAAACTAATGATAGTGTTCTCAATTGCCAATAACTGTCAATTATTCGTCAGAAAAAACATGACAAAACGTTACTCTCAACTAAAATATATCTTCATAATTCTGATTTGCCTGTCAATGTCGGCAGCTGATGCAATTGCATTCCCAACGGATACATACACCGGTTCATCCGCATTGGCTTCAGGCAAATGGGTAAAAGTATCGGTCGCGGAAACCGGAATGCATTTCATCCCCACAGCCACTCTGCGCTCGTGGGGGTTCTCCGATGTCACAAAAGTCCATATCCACGGATATGGCGGACAACGCGTGGCTGACCACATGACTCTTGCAAACTACCGCGACGATCTTCCGGAGGTATCCACCCTTGTCACATCAGCGGGAATATATTTCTATGGTGTCGGTCCGGTGTCATGGATCAAACTCGGGGATCGCTACTACCAGCAACTCAATCCTTTCACCACCGAGGGCTATTACTTCCTGACCGACAATGGGACAGGAGAGCCGACAAGAGCAGAGACCAAAGGCAGTTCGGCGACACCGGGTGATCCGATAACCCAATTTGAAGCTCGGCTCTACCATGAATTTGACCGCTATACATTCAGCTTGTCAGGCACAGAGCTTTTCGGAGAGGATTTCCGCTCAAAACGGACACAGACATTCAAATTCAAACTCACAGACCACGTTGAAGGCACGCCGGCATGGATGCGCGTGTCATTCGCCGCAAAATCCAGCAGCAGATCGACTCTACGCACAACTCTCAACGGAGAGAAATTGCCGATCACACGGACTATCGATGCGGCAGGCGACAACTATGGGAAGCTATGCACGTTCTCAACCGCCATAAATCCTACCGGCGAAGACACCGAAATCGGCATAACTCTTGAAAATTCGGGTATTGTCGAGGCCGCACGTCTCAATGGAATCACAATCAACTACACCCGCGCGCTTCGTCTCAACGGCAAATCGCCGCTGAATTTCACGCTAAAGTCAACCACAGCATCTCTCGAAGGCGCAGGCGAACACACTCACGTCTGGGATGTTACAAACCCCGAAACACCTATCGAGATGCAGACTTCTATCAACGGCAACAGCGCCACATGGGTAAATCCATACACCGGTACGCGCGAATACATTGCCTGGGACGAATCATCAACAATGCTGACGCCCAAAATGGTCTGCACTGTTCCCAACCAGAATCTTCATGGGATCAAGGAATATCCCGACATGGTGATATTCACTGTAAAAGATTTTGCCGGAGAAGCCGAACGCCTTGCAAACCTCCATCGGAGCGCGCCTGACAATTTCACCGTACTGGTTATCGATCAGGATGAGGTGTTCAACGAATTTTCTTCCGGAAGCCGCGATGCCGGAGCATTCCGCAAAATGATGAAAATGATGTATGACCGCGGCAATGAGGCCGGCAAATCATTGAAATACTGCGTTATGTTCGGCCGGGCGCTTTTCGACCCCCGACAGCTTACAGATGAAGCGAAAAATATCAGCACACCGTTCATGCCGCAATGGCAATCACAAGAATCACTGATCGAAGGCAGCACATACTGCTCGGACGATGTGCTTTGCATGCTGGAGGACAATTCCGGCAACGTGGTTTCAAACGACAGGATAAGCGTGTCGATCGGACGCATTTCAGCCGGCACGCTCTCACAAGCGAAAAACTACGTTGACAAGCTCTATGCCTTTGCCGAGAACAAACAGCGTTCGGAGTGGAAAAATTCCATCATCATCGAAGCTGACAATGGCAATGAAGCGACTTTCATGGTCGGATCAGGAGCGACAGTCACCGGCGTTGAAGGCATGCACAACAGCTTTATTGAAAACCCGGATGCCTCACAGTTCATCTTCAATAAGATATATTATGATGCCTATCCTATTGTGGGCGGCGTCTGCGAACAGGCCGACAAACTGTTCAAAAGAGCGATCGAAGAAGGCACAATGATGTGGATCTACAACGGACATGGGGCTATCTCAACGTTGGGAGGCGAAGGGCTGCACTCGCTCTCGAAAGTCAGCAACATGTACAACGCACACTGGCCGGTGCTACTGGCCCTCACCTGCTCTTTCGGTCAATGGGACTCCCCCGACCCCTGCGGCATCGAACGGCTATGTTTCAATACGCAGGGAGGTACGATAGCAGCCATTTCAGCATCCAGAAAAGCGATCATCACCGACAATGACGCATTCATCGTCAAACTGGGTGAGACATTCCTACGGCGCGATGAGT
Organism: uncultured Bacteroides sp.; assembly: GCA_964438665.1. Lineage (GTDB taxonomy): Bacteria > Bacteroidota > Bacteroidia > Bacteroidales > Muribaculaceae > Paramuribaculum. The sequence goes on along the minus strand of CAYTLU010000445.1, from coordinate 2,349 downwards.
CAGGGCACTACATGAGGATCGGAGATATGCTGCGAAATTCAAAAAATGCGCTCCTGGGGGCATCAAAGGCCGGCGCAATGACCAAGCTGCGCTACGTGCTTCTGGGCGACCCGGCGATGCGTCTGGCTGTTCCCGACAACAACATAGTCCTTGAATCCATCAACGGAGAAAGCGTTGATCCGGAAAAACAGGTGACAATCATGGCCAATCAGCGCGTCACGCTGACCGGAACGCTCTATGATCAGCAAGGAAACACGATGGATGATTTCAACGGCATCCTATCGGCAACGCTCTACGATGCTGAAACCAGCGTGACCACATTGGGACTCAACGTTGACAACACCAAAGGCAAAGCCATTACCTTTGACAAAAAAGGCGACAAACTATTCTCCGGACGCGGCAGCGTGGTGAACGGACGCTTCACCCTCGGCATCGCCATGCCATCTGAGATCGCCGACAACTTCCGGCCGGCCACCATAAACATGTATGCCACATCCAAAGACGGACGCGAAGCCTCCGGGGTGTGCCGCGACTTCTATGTTTACGGATTCGATGACACAGCCGAACCCGACACTCAGCCACCGCTAATCGACTATGCCTATCTCAACCACTCATCATTCACCAACGGCAGCATTGTCAATGAGCAGCCGATGTTCATAGCAAGTGTGTCAGATGATATAGGCATCAATCTGTCAATGGCGGGAATCGGTCATCAAATGAGCCTCAAACTCGATGACGAACGATCATTCACAGACATCGCTCTATATTACTCACCGACACCCGACGGATCTCCATCAGGCACTATCGCCTACCCGATAAGCGAACTTCCCGAAGGGAACCACACGCTGACATTCCGCGTATGGGACACTTCCGGCAACTCCGCCACACACTCAATCGACTTCTTTGTTGAACAAGGCGCGGCGCCGCAGCTGTTTGACATATTCACAGACGCCAATCCGGCATCGACACATGCCAACTTCTACCTGAGCCACAACCGTCCGGATGCACCTGCAACAGTCTCGCTTGACATTTACAGCATGTCAGGCCGCCATATATGGTCATCAACCGTCACAGGCCGAAGCGACATGTTCCTGTCAACACCGATCCAATGGGATCTCTGCGACATGGGAGGTCAGCGCGTTATTCGCGGCATCTATATCTACCGCGCAACCATAAAGATCGACGGCCACGAGATCACATCTCAAGCCAAGCGCATTGCCGTTACCGGAAGATGACCCGAATAAGAGCGTTTTCATTCTCCCCAAACCATTGTGGCAATGACCGGACAATGGTCTGACAGCCATCTGCCGTTGTCAGTCTCCGACAACACGCCATAGGACTTGACTGTCAGCGAACCGCCGATAAAAACATAATCAATCAGCGTGCGCTTTTCCATCGGGAGAGAACCCCACTCATGATAGCTCCATGCAGGGCCATATACCAGCGGCGAAACCGCACGCGTATCAACCAGGTGATTGGGCACGGAATCTCCGGTTATGCGTGCAACGACATCACTGTCGGGAGTCGAATTGAAATCTCCGGTCAAAACAACCGGGAGATCGCCGCGCATCCTGCCAATGCGGTCAAGAATCAATGAAACGCCCTCACGCCTTGCCTCTACCCCGACATGATCAAGGTGAGTGTTCATAGCCAGCAATTCGCGTCCCGAACGGCGGTCACGCAGCATTGCCCATGTCGCGATACGCACACAAGCACCATCCCAACCCAGCGATCCGGCCACTTCGGGAGTCTGGCTAAGCCAGAAATTCCCGGAATCCACGAGTTCAAAGCGTTCCGATTTATACCACAGAGCAGCATACTCCCCCTGCTGCCTGCCATCCTCGCGCCCAACGCCCAACACACGGTAGCCCTTGACGCGCTCTTTCAAATCCGCCAACTGATTGTAAAGCACCTCCTGAGTGCCTACTATGTCTGCGTCATAAAACATAATGGCATTAGCCACACGGTCAACACGAAATTTCCAATTATTTTCCTTGTCGGCCGGGTTGTCATAACGCACGTTGAAACTCATCACCTTCAAATCGGCCGGCGAATGGCTACAACCACCGCATCCCTCGCGCTGAGCCACAGCCGACAGAGAACACACCGCAATCAACGATAAGAAAAGAAGCCTTTTCATTCTCATATTCAGATATAGTTAAACATTTGACAACTTCAACATCAGACACCTATTACGGTCTGATTCCTGTGTGCGAATTTATAAAAAAACGGACAAAAACATTGCCATGCCAAAAAAGATTGCTAATTTTGCAAGCGCAAAACCGATCATGGAAAGATGCCGGAGTGGTCGATCGGGACGGTCTCGAAAACCGTTGTACCCTTACGGGT
>CAYTLU010000444.1:0-4147 GCA_964438665.1 uncultured Bacteroides sp. | reverse complement strand
ACGCAACGTGCATAGTCCGGTTCGGCATGCCCTGTCAGAATGCCTTTTATTTCGCGGAACTGACGGCGCACCTCCTCTACCATGTGGGAAGCGGCACGGCCTACGGCATTCATTGTCAGTCCACAGAACAGGAATGCCATCATAGCCCCGATAAACATGCCCGAAAGAACCACCGGATTCATCAGATTGACATTGTAGGCAACCATGAAGTCAGTAAACGAAGCCGTAGCTATATCTACGTTCTTGGGCACTTCCTGAAGTGTCTCCGGATCTATCACCGTGCCCACTTGGATGAATTTCTGTCCGATATGCTGCAAGCCCATACGGATTTCCTCTACGTACGATGCCAACAGTGCCAGACCGGTCAGCGCAGCCGACCCGATGGCAAAGCCCTTACCGGTGGCGGCGGTTGTATTGCCGAGCGAGTCAAGGGCATCCGTACGCTTGCGGACGCTTTCGCCCAGGCCGCTCATCTCTGCATTGCCGCCGGCATTGTCGGCGATAGGGCCATAAGCATCTGTGGCAAGAGTGATGCCAAGGGTTGACAGCATACCGACAGCGGCGATACCGATTCCATAAAGACCCCATGAAATGTTTGTCAGATCAAAGCCCGAAGCCAGCCAATATGAGAGAATGATACCGCAGACCACGGCGATTACCGGGATTGCCGTAGAGACCATGCCAAGACCGACACCGGAGATAATCACCGTTGCCGGACCGGTCTGACCGCTTTCCGCCAACCGTTTTGTCGGTTTATATGACTGCGATGTATAGTATTCCGTGGCTTGTCCGATAACGATGCCTACCAGCAGACCGACAACAACGGCCAACGAAAGATTGACCCAGTTGGGAATATCAAGCGTCCATAATATGAGGAATGTCGCGCCGACAATCAGAACGGAGCTGAGATTTGTACCGGTGGCCAGCGCACCAAGCAGATTCTTCATCGTGGCATTCTCTTTGGTCTTGACAGCAAAAATACCGATGATAGAAAGAATGATCCCGACGGCGGCAATGAGCATCGGAGCAAGAACGGCCTTGCTCTGGAGGGCAACCGTTCCGGCTTCATCCATAAACCCGACTGCACCGGCAGCGGCGCCGAGAGCGGCTGTAGCCAGAATAGAACCGCAATATGATTCGTAAAGGTCAGCTCCCATACCGGCAACGTCACCGACATTGTCACCGACATTGTCGGCTATCGTGGCCGGATTGCGCGGATCGTCTTCCGGAATGCCGGCTTCCACTTTTCCCACCAGGTCAGCACCTACATCGGCAGCCTTGGTATAGATGCCGCCACCTACGCGGGCAAACAAAGCCTGCGTGCTGGCTCCCATGCCGAATGTCAGCATAGTTGTTGTTATCATTGTCAATTTCTGAGTTTCCGGCAGATCGACCAGCCAATTAAGGAGTACATACCAGAAGGAGATGTCCAGCAGGCCAAGGCCTACAACGACAAGCCCCATCACCGCTCCCGAACGGAACGCAACTTTCAGACCGGCGTTAAGCGACTCGCGGGCTGCGTTGGCGGTGCGAGCCGATGCATAAGTAGCCGTCTTCATGCCCAGATAGCCGGCAAGACCGCTAAAAAAACCTCCGGTGAGGAACGCCACAGGCACCCATTGATTCTGGACGCCAAAGCCATAGGCCATGATTGAGAACAGGATGACCAGGCAGATGAACACGATGGTCACGATTTTGTACTGCTGCTTAAGATAGGACATTGCGCCTTTGCGCACGTGGGAAGCAATCTTACGCATCTGCTCCGTGCCTTCGTCCTGTCTTTTCATCCAGCAGAAGAAATAATAGGCCAGTCCAAGTGCAATTATTGAGGCAACCGGAACAAGCCAAAATAACGGATTCTCCATAAAATTGAAACAATTTAAGATTATTACGGATAAAATTTAAATATGTTTCAAATTTAAGGATTATTTTCTGCTTTTATGCCAACAAAAGCCGCTTTTTTTGACACTCAGCCGTGCAAAATTCAGTTATCGGAGAGGATGCGTTCCAATATTTTTTGCATTTTCAAGGCTATACGCTCCGTGGCGAGATTTCCGATGCTCCCGATATGTGTGTGCGCAACGGTGCGTGTCGGTTTATACTCGCCGCGTTGCACCTGCTGCCCTACCGTCCGGTATGCGTCCCTGAACGGCATGCCGCCAATGGCCAGACGATTGACATCCTCCACCGTAAACATATAGTCATAGCGAGGATCTTCCGTGATGTTTTTATTGATCCGGATGTGGTCAAGCATCATAGCGCACATATCGAGACATGAGATAAGTTCTGTGACCGCCGGAAACATAACGTCTTTCATCAGCTGGAGATCGCGGTTGTAGCCAAGCGGAAGATTGGCATTCAGCAATGCAATTTCATTCGGCACTGACTGAAGGCGGTTACATTTCCCGCGCATAATCTCAAACACGTCGGGATTCTTCTTGTGTGGCATTATGCTTGACCCTGTGGTGTATTCATCGGGGAAGGATATGAATCCGAAGTTCTGACACATGAACATGCAGACATCCATAGCAAACCGGCCAAGAGTGGAAGCGATGCAAGCGATAGCCATTGCAGATGCCCGCTCTGTCTTGCCGCGGCTCATCTGCGCGGCAACCACGTTATAATGGAGATCGGCAAAGCCAAGAGTGCGGGTAGTCATCTCCCGGTCTAACGGGAATGACGAGCCATAGCCTGCCGCCGACCCCAGAGGATTCTGATTGGCAATATCATAGGCTGCCACCAGCATCCTGACATCGTCGATCAGCGATTCGGCATAAGCCCCGAACCACAGTCCGAACGATGACGGCATGGCAACCTGCAGATGAGTATAGCCCGGCATCAGCACCTCCTTATATCTCTCGCTCAGTTCCTGTAATTTATCGAACAGATGCTTGACTGACTTGGCAATATCCCGAAGCTCCTGGCGCATGAACAGTTTCAGATCGACAAGCACCTGATCATTACGCGAACGCCCGGAATGAATCTTCTTCCCGACATCGCCCAGACGCTGCGTCAGGAGAAATTCCACCTGCGAATGTACATCTTCCACTCCGGGTTCTATCTTAAACTCGCCGCGCTCTATCATCGCTGCTATATCGTTCAGTCCGGCGGTCAGTGCCGACAGTTCTTCGGCAGTCAGCAGGCCAATGCTCTCCAGCATTTTAATGTGGGCGATCGAACCCTCCACATCATAGCGTGCAAGCCGCATATCCAGGTCTCTGTCTTGCCCTACGGTGAACTCATCTATCATCTTGTCCGGCTCGAAGCCTTTGCTCCATAATTTCATTTCAGTATATTTGAAAGGTTGTCAATCAAATTATTATAGACGGTATGTGCATCTGTCAGTTCAGACATGAGTATATATTCATCGGCCGTGTGGCTGCGCGATGACTCTCCCGGGCCGATCTTGAGCGATGGGATTCCATGCATTAAAGCCATATCGGATGTGGTGGGCGAGACAAACGGCACTCCGCCACACGCCACCGCCGCACGCACCAAAGGATGCACGGATTCGATCGCCGAAGCCCATACGCGTGTTGACCGTGGCATCACATCCGCTGTCACCACCGACCGGATGATTTCCACAGTCTCCTCATTGGAATATGCATCCGTTGTCCGCACATCAGCCACCCAGCAGCAACGGTCCGGCACTACATTGTGTTGCGTTCCGGCTGAGATCTGAGTGACATTTATATTGATCGGCCCAAGCAGTTCACTCTGCTTCGGAAACTTGAATGAGCGCAGCCGCTCTATATCGGCCATAGCATTGTAAAGGGCATTGTCGCCTTCATTCCTTGCCGCATGACCGCTGACCCCATGACTCACGCAATCCAACACCAACAGACCTCTCTCGCCGACAGCCGGCTGCATTCCGGTAGGCTCGCCAACGATAGCCATATCAGCTCTTATCCCCTGCTCTGCAATATATGGCAAAAATGCCCGCATGCCGCGCTCGCCCATCACCTCCTCCTCGGCCGTTAGTGCCAATATAAGATTAAAAGGAAGAGTCCGGCTCAGCATATCGCCGAACAATCCGATGAGAGAAACGGCAGAAGCTCCGGCATCATTGCTGCCAAGGCCGTAAAACCTGCCGTCAGACTCCTCGGGAGCGAACGGATTGCGCGTCCATGAATCGACCGGACGCACC
>CAYTLU010000443.1:0-9905 GCA_964438665.1 uncultured Bacteroides sp. | reverse complement strand
GCGGGTATCGGTCGTTGATTCGATATTAAAAGTCTCATCATTCAATGTATTTCCACTTCGCATAAGATACAGACGTACTTTACTGTCTTTTCCCTCCTCTATACTGATATTATCGGGTGTGATTTTCAGTTTTTTGCTGACATTGACTATTGAATTTGATGAAGCTGTATTGTTTTCAAAGAGCCATGATGGTTCCCCCGAAGTTCTGTTTGGCGTTAGTTTTACCACGATATGACAATCGCCGTCGACACCGATTATTTCCGGAATAGCGATACTTGCATTACGGCTTACTACGCCGCCGGCATTCAAGGTGCTGTCATAATAAACGGTTGATAATAGTTTCTTAATACCGTTTGTGTCTTCGAGATATACTTGTTCGTTCCATCCTGATTCAGTTGGCATGCCACCTATATTTGATACTTGCCAATTGATTGAAATTTCGTCGCCGGGGCTAACCGTTGTTGCACTTGTGCCGACACCGGTCACTTCGAGATCGGGCAATTTGGTTATAGTGACTGTGCCTGATTCAACACCTGTAGCCACGTTGCTTCCGTCAATGACTCCAATTACAACATCAGATAGTGTCATTTGGTGAATTGATCCTTCTTCAAGAGATAATGCAACCGTTAGAGGCACGGTCATTAACGTACCGGTTCTTCCACGTATTGGTTGATTTGTCGATGAATATATCATAGCTAAATATTTGCCGCCGGCTGTATTACGCATCTCGACATTCAGTCCGTCAGCTCGCTCTGTGAGTTTAGCCAACGATGGCTGAAGTGTCAAGCCGTCGGGGAGGGATAGAGAGAATTGCACAGCTACTACGTCTTCCGTATTGTCAAGATTTATTGGCAACGAAATGGTTTTCCCCTGTCCGACAGTCACTGAGGGGATTGTCAACGTGTTTTTCTGTGCGCCGGCAGACGATATACCCACCAGAAGCAACAACAATAATAGAATCTTATGTTTCATATAGCGATGATATTATTTTCTCTTTAATACTTTTCTGACACCATTATGATCAACGACAATGTTTACACCATCGCCTATTGAATTGAGCCTTCTGCCATTTATATCATAAATGATGCAGTTCTCATCCTCATCTCTTTCTACGCCATCAACGCCGCTTATTTCATTGCGAATGGAAACTGCGATAGGCTGAGCCAATTGATTGGAAAGAATACACTTTGAAATCCCTACGAAATTTGAGACCTCTCCAAGTTTTATTTTTCCGGTTGGCAAAGTCATTCCGGACAAAGAATAGCCTATAAGATGATTATCAGTGGAAGTCTCCATAAATCCGTATTGGCTGATATCCCATTGCGCATATCCGGCTATTGCTATATCAATAGCGGCAACGGGACAATCAGAATAAAGGTATAGAACGTTTTCTTCAACAAATATATACGCATTGGGGTCTTCTGTTCGGCTTTCTACCTTTCGCAGCGGTTGCACTTGCTTTTCAATGCCGCTTTCCCTCAATAGTATATTGGCTGTGCATATCACGTCCTGAACGTTAATCCGATTATCCGTATAAGTGTCAGATGCCGTGAAATTGAACGGTAAACTATTATAGTCGTCAAAGGCATATAAAATAGTTGACTGCAAATCCAAAATATTGGCTTCGCCATCAAAATTCGCATCGCCCATGCCAAAATCCAATTTCATATTCAGATATGCGTCTGTGGTATATCCATCTGACGATAAAGCAACAACCTCAAGGACATCTCCACTTTTCCCATAATAGGCATTTTGTTCGGATACATCTGCGAAGCTGATTTGACCGTTATTATAAGTTATGACAATACTCCAGCCATCAGCAGCCGTACATTTCAATCGCAATGGTTTATTGTATGACTGTCCGGTATGGTTATATAGCAATATCGTGGGAATCTGTTGAGATAAAGCCGCTATTGTGAAGTTGGACAAATCAATTTCTATGGTTTTGTCAATAGTTTGTTCCTCAAGATTCAGTTCCGATACTCTCGATGAAATCATCGGATATACATCAGACACATGGTTGTTTGAGGCGCTCAATGAAGTCAATGCCGGGAAAGCAGCGGCAAACGCTCCCACATTTCCGGTAAAGTCATTGCCTGATATATCAAGTTCCTCTATCTTGGCAAACATTGCGGGATTCTGACGCGCATAAGCCAACACTGCCTCCAATACTCCATCGAATGAGTTGTTTGAAATATTAAGCGACTTCAACTCGTTAAATGCCAGCAATTCCACCGGGAACGCACCTGTAAGACCTTGACCTGCCAGATTCACACCGACTACATGGCCTCCTTCTATAACCAAGCCTTCGAATGATGACGCTGATGATATTCCATTTGTGATATCCCATGGATTGTTCCATCCCTTTTGAGTCAATGCAGGGACTATCTTTTGAATCGCCGCCCAGTCGGTTTCATCAAATTGGTAAATTGTAAAGGACCCGACCTTGGTCAATGGTAATCCGTAATATAATGTGCCATCTGCGATTTCGACATATATGTCATATTTGCCAATCTCTCTCGGCGCACTCTCTGACAATTCGCCGGTTTCTGACGGAGCATAGTAGAAAACGACATTCCCTACACCATTCGATTTTGAGCTTGTCGCGGGATGCGTTTCATTGTCAAATGTAATATCCTCCGAAGGCAAACGTAGAGAATACAAATCGGCACTCAGCTGAGCTTTATCAATAACGAATGTGTTCTGTAAAGTTCCTGCGAAGTTGTTAATGCCCTGAACTTTAAGAGTTGCTGTTCCGGGATTCACATTGCCCTGCCATATTACACTATAATCGGTATTCTCTACGAGAGTTTTTTGTCTGTCATCAGTAAAATACCATTCCGGTGTGATTGAGCTGCCCGAATATACGTATGCCGCATCATCTATAAAATCGACATCTCCGGATAATGCCAATGGCTCAATGTTGAAATTATAAGTCTTACGGCCGATGGTATATGGGAATACCCCCTCTATATTAAATGATGCGATACCGACATTGACATTGTTCCTATAATTAGTGATTTCATATTGGTCTGACATCAAATCACAAGTGATTGATGTCTGCATAATTGGATTTCCCCAATTGTATGTCTTGTCCTCTATTCCTTGAATAGCTTGGAAACTGACATCCTTGTACGTAATAGGCGTTAGCATAGAGGAGTTCCCAACGGCATCAACTGTTCTGAATCGAATAGTATGAGTGGGCAACTCCGGGTTGAACGTTGCTACCAATGTTGCAGTAAAACTGCTTCCGGATTCCAATTCATCAGTGAGTGCTATCCATTCTTCTGAATCTTCTACTGCATACTCTATCTTACCTTTCTGTCCGGCAGGACTCTCATATTTACCATCAAGAGTCAGACGGTGAGGACGAGAAAGGTCATTCCATCCATCAGGATCATCGGGGGTCACTTCAAATGACGAGTTAGGCTCAAGGTTCACTTCCCCGACACCTATCAAGTACGAGAAATCCACACTTGATTTGGCCGGAATTGTGCGGTCTTTCCAGCACCACCCCATACCACTATCATAACTGCCGTTCTCAACCATATAATTACTGCCTGACGAATAATTGCCTACCATTGCAGATGGTGTTCTATTCAAAGAATAATATCCAAACCAGTAATCACTAACGGCATTGACCCCTACAAGGCCGGAACCGAATAGAACACAAAGTTGAGTTCCGCCACCATCTTTCATCGTCAATCCATATGTATTGCCAATGGTATCAATCCTTCTTGAGATAGGAGCGCCATCATTATTTCCAATCATAACGTCAGCATGCGTTCCTAAGGAAACATTGACATCCGAGTCAGAACTATTGGTCACTGTATAGACAACCCGTCCAAGGTCGCCTTGTTGAACAATAGACACATTGCACGTCACACTTTCTATAGAGGTGCCATTTACGCAATCTACAGTCATTGGATCGTTTGACCCGACTTTTATTGCCAACCTATATCCTCCATCCGAGTAGGTTGAAGAATAATACTGAGAGTTATACCGTCCGATGAAATCAATGTTCTCTGAACTCTGACGATAAAAAAGGTCTGTAGATCCAAGTTGTTGATAACCATTTGGGACATCATAACGAACCGACCTTGCTATGGCCTTCTGTGGCGCTCGTGCCTTTTGTGCTGATAACGGCAGTTGCACCATCATTAAAGATAGTGCCACTAAGCTAAGATTCTTGATAAATGTCATATCCTTTGATTGATTTATATTGCAATTATATGAATAGCTATTAACAAGTGATGTGTTTTGCGTGCAAATTTGCAAAAATTCCGGGAGATATCTACGCAGACAAGATAAAAATGGGCAAGGCAGCCACAAATTATCTGCCATTGATGCCGTGCTTTAAGCACATTGTTCGTAAATTAGAGGAGAACAAACAATAAATACCTCTTATAATGGACAAGCAGTATTGTGGCAGGTCTATTTGAGTACAAAGTTACGAAGAAATTACCAATTTTTAGCACACCATTCCACACAATTAACCTCCCATCCCCATAATTATTTTCGAATTTTTCGCACACGCACAATTGTTTGTCATAAAATTGCGACAAAAGTATAATTGCGACGCAAGTCGGTCGTTTATGACTTAGAGTGTGGTGACTTTTTTAGGATCCCACTTGTCTTTGGGGTTGTGGACGGCGGTGGGATATCCTATCGGCACTACATTGAGGGGTATGAGGTTGGCGGGCAGGCCGAGGGCGGCGCGAAGTGCTTCGACGCGCAGCGTATCGGGGTAGATGCCACACCATACAGCACCAAGGTTACACGCATTTGCCGCCAAAAGGAGATTTTCAGTGGCAGCCGAACAGTCTTGTACCCAGTATTCGGGTTGTCCCTTAAAGAATCGGTTCGAGTCACCGCACACGACGATAACAGCACCGGCGGTTTTGATTTTATCGCCTATCTGACTGCTGACATCGGCTATAACCTGACGTTTTTCCGGGTCGTTGACCACGATGAAATGCCACGGCTGGGCATTTACTGCCGTAGGAGCGGCCATGGCGGCTTTGAGAAGTATCTCGACGGTATCGGCCGGTATCTGTTTGCCGCTGTACTGACGTATGGAGGTACGCGTCATTATGTTTTCAAGTGCAATGGGGGTTTTAGTTGTGTCGGCCGGCGCATAATTGTGGTCACCCGAGCAGGAGCACGATGTAGCCGTCATTGTCAGTGCGACGAGTGCAAGACTCGTTATTTTTGTTACAATATTCATTTTTTATATCAGTGGTTTTAGTGTTTTTTTAGTTCGTCAACGATTATGTCGTATGCTACCGAAAGGCCTTCGGCTTCCTTACCGCCGGCTTGTGCAAAACCGGGCTGACCGCCACCGCCACCCTTAATGGCTTTGGCACCGGTGCGTGCCAGTACGGCGGCATTAAGGCCGTTAGCCACAAGATCGTCGGTAATAGCTACCGTGATAAGCGGTTTGCCGGTGCTATCCTTGGTAGCGGCAACAAAGACTGTGTTTTCGGGCGACTTACGACGCACGTCCATAGCTACGGTCTTAACAACCTCGGGGATACGGATTCCGCCAAGCGAAACGACACGTATACCGTTTAGGACTTTGCTCTTCTCGAGTACGTCATCGGTCAGCGCGGCGGCGCGCTCAATCATTGCCTCCTGCATCTCTTTCTTAAGCGCGGAGTTTTCTTCGATAGACTTGCGCAGTGCCGTAAGTACATTTGGCGCATTGTTGAACATAGCCGACACCTGACGCAGTGTGTCCGAAGCCTCGTCGATAAGGTCTTCGACACGAGAGCCGGTAACAGCCTCGATACGACGTATTCCCGAGGCTATCGAGCTTTCGCTGAGAATCTTTATCATACCGATGTTGCCGGTATTGTCTACGTGTGTACCACCGCACAGCTCAATCGAGTCGCCATATCGTATAACGCGCACCTCGTCACCGTATTTCTCGCCGAAGAGTGCCATAGCGCCGAGTTCGCGAGCGTGTTCGATGGGTACGTTGCGATGTTCGTCACGCGGTATCGACATACGTACACGGGCATTGGCTATACGCTCGACACGACGCAGTTCCTCGGGTGTAACTTTCTGGAAATGGCTAAAGTCGAAGCGAAGAACCTCGGGCGATACGAACGAACCGCGTTGCTCGACATGCGAGCCGAGAACTTCGCGCAGTGCCTGGTGGAGCAGGTGCGTGGCCGTATGGTTTGCCGCTGTCGCATTACGCGCTTCCGCATCGATGACGGCGCGGAACGTCGAAGCCGGATTGGCGGACAGTTTGGCCAAGAGGTGTACGCCGATACCATTTTCGCGCTTGGTATCGTACACCTCGACACGTTCGCCGGTGGCTATGTCTTCGAGGTATCCGCGATCGCCGACCTGTCCGCCCATTTCGGCATAGAAAGGTGTACGACCGAGGATAACCTGATAATACTCACGATTTTTCTGTTTTACGTGACGATATCGGGCTATCTGCGTTTCCGTTTCGGATTCGTCATATCCGACAAACTCCTGGTCGGGAAGTTCGTGTACCGAGACCCAGTCGGTTGCTTCGACAGCGGCAGCATTGCGTGCGCGCGTCTTTTGAGCCTGCATCTCGACATCGAACTCGGCCTCGTCCATGGTCATGTCGTTTTCTTTAAGGATAAGTTCGGTAAGATCCCTCGGAAATCCGTATGTGTCGTAGAGCGTAAATGCTTCCTTGCCCGAAATCTCGGTCTTGCCGGCCTTACGCGCAGCGGAGATTGCGCTGTCGAGCATTGCTATACCCTTGTCGAGGGTGCGAAGGAATGCATCTTCCTCCTCCTTGATAACCTTCATTATAAGGTCACGCTGTGCCGGCAGCTCGGGGTATGCTTCGCCCATCGAAGCGATGAGCGTATCGACGAGTCGATACATAAAGGCTTCCTTCTGATTGAGGAAGGTATAGGCGTAGCGCACGGCGCGGCGAAGTATGCGTCGGATAACGTAACCGGCCTTGGCATTACCGGGAAGCTGACTGTCGGCTATCGAGAACGAAATAGTACGCACATGGTCGGCGATGACGCGCATGGCAATGTCGACCTTGGCATTCTCGCCGTACTTTTTACCCGACAAGTCGGCAATCTTGCCGATAAGCGGCGTAAACACATCGGTGTCGTAGTTCGATTTCTTACCCTGGAGTGCCATACAAAGACGTTCGAAACCCATACCCGTATCGATAACCTTTGCGGGCAGTGGTTCGAGACTACCGTCGGCCTTGCGGTTATACTGCATAAATACGAGATTCCATATCTCGATTACAAGAGGATTATCCTTGTTGACAAGCTCTGCACCGGGGATTGCGGCACGTTCCTCGTCGCTACGCAAGTCAATATGTATTTCGGAACACGGACCGCATGGTCCCGTGTCGCCCATCTCCCAAAAGTTGTCATGCTTGTTACCATTTATAATATGGTCGACGGGCAGATGCTTCTCCCAATATCCGGCTGCCTCGTCATCACGCGACAAGCCCTCGGAGGCAGAGCCCTCGAACACCGTCGCATATAAACGTTTGGAGTCGAGACCAAGCACATCCACCAGATACTCCCACGCCCAGTCGATAGCCTCGGCTTTGAAATAGTCGCCAAACGACCAGTTGCCGAGCATCTCGAACATAGTGTGGTGATATGTATCCATACCGACCTCCTCAAGGTCATTATGTTTACCGCTGACACGCAGACACTTCTGACTGTCCGCCACACGGGCATACTTCGCCGCTTTGTTACCGAGAATAATATCCTTGAATTGATTCATTCCGGCGTTGGTAAACATTAGGGTTGGATCGTCCTTGATGACCATCGGAGCCGAAGGCACAATGACGTGACCCTTCGATTTGAAAAACTCCTTAAACGAGTCTCGTATTTCTTTGGCTGTCAGCATTTTTGTTTATATTATAAATAGAAGATTACAAATGGAACATTATTGAACACCGACACGATGCAACACGTGCATCAATCGATGAGGTAAAATAACTTACAAAATTACTGATTTTTACCGAAACAGCCAAAACCGCAAAAACCTGCCGGCATTACGGAATCGTTGTCGTATCTGCGTCTTTAAATCCTCGTTTAATACAACGGTTGAAGTCCTTTTTAAACTTATTGGTGACTTCAATAGTGTATTTACTCATAACCCCATTTCTTTAAAAAAGTCTTCTACAGAGTTATATCCGTAATATTTATAGTTCGAGTGGGTTTTCGGAGAGAAGGAAGTCAAAAAGGCCGACTATCTGGATGCCGTTGTCAGTATACCATGGAGTTATTTGTCGGTTGACTATGATTATCTTTTTGAAGGTGTCCTTGATGCTGTTCAGCGATGCGCTCTCTTGTGCTAATTTCTCTTTGTCGGGGATAGCGTATGCCGATTGTATGTAACATCTCCTGGAGCTACTGTTAACGACGAAATCTACTTCAAGTTGCTTACGGCGTACCGTTCCCTTTTCATCGTCCTTGCCACGGACTGAGACCATGCCTACATCCACGCTGTAACCAATAGCGCGAAGATGGTTGTAGATGATGTTCTCCATGATGTGGGTTTCTTCTTGTTGGCGGAAGTTGAGGACAGCGTTACGCACTCCCATGTCTGAGAAATAATATTTTGACAATGAGCCAATGTATTTTTTCCCTTTGACATCGTATCGACATGCTTCTTCAAGTAGAAACGCATCCTCCATGTATCGTAGATAGAGTTTGACTGTTTCGCTGCCCAATTCCTTGTGTTCGATAGTCTTAAACGTGTTGGAGAGTTTAAATGGATTGCACGAGCTTCCTATGCCTGACGCCATAATGTCGACGAGTGTCTCGAATTCAGATGGTTTGCCGATGGAGTATCTTTCACGCAAGTCTTTCATATACACCGATCGGTATATATTCTTCAGGAATTGAGTTTTGGCATCATGCGATTTCAGAGCAATTATCTGAGGCAATCCTCCATAAGTGACATATTCTTCCCATGCTTTTTCAAGCGTTCCGTCATAGACTGATGAAAACTCCGTGAATGACAGTGGATACATATGTATTTCGTCTCCACGTCCACGAAATTGGGTTGCCACATCAGTAGAAAGAAAGCGAGAATTGCTCCCGGTCACATATAGGTCGACACCGGGCAAGCGTAACAGGCTATTAAGGGCTGCCGGAAAATTTTCCACCAATTGCACCTCATCAAGCATTACAACGTATTCGCCGGGCTCTTTGGTCAATTCCGCCACATGCTCAACCAATACCACAGGGTCGAGATACTTCATGTTGCGGACATCATCAAGAGCAATGCGAATAATCTTTGAAGCATCAATACCATTGGCCACGAGCCAATCGTGGAATAAAGTAAAAAGAAGATATGATTTGCCGCAACGGCGCAGTCCGGTAACGATTTTAATCATCCCGTTGTTGCGTCCATCTATAAGTCGTTTCAGGTATGTGGGCCTATTGATTTTCATGTGATTGGAAATAATTGGCAATAATGCCACAAATTTCAGATGCAAAGTTAAGAAGATTTTCGAGAACCGCAAAATAAAACCTCCATTACGGGGGCGTGTCCGCAGTTCCTGCTATTAAGGCTGAGTTTGGCGGTGTTTGGCGGTGTTATAAATGAGGGCTATAATTATGGGAATGATATCGGGTGTAAAAGAAGGTTCAACTAGTACATTTCGGGAATGTACCGTTGTCGTATCTATGCCATTAAAAGATATCGGATTGTGAGTCGGTACGGAGCATCATTAGCGTCAGTTCTGTGTCATTCTGATCCCAGACCATCAGCCAATCACTGTTTTGGCCGTTAATATGGCATTCCCATTTTCCGGCATATTTACCGGCAAGTTTATGAGGTTTATATTTCTGCGGCAATGTTCCGTTAGCCTCGAGAAGTCTCAGAGCTTCTTGGATTTTGACAATCGGCAATCCTCGTTTAAT
>CAYTLU010000442.1:0-6378 GCA_964438665.1 uncultured Bacteroides sp. | reverse complement strand
TGTAGCTGATGTCATCGATATAGTTTGCGGTGACGGAGCGCGATATGTTTGACCGCTGCTGCAACAGATCGTAGGCTTTTACTGAAAGTGTGAGGGATTTGTTTTTCAGCATTTCGTATGAAATTCCGGCGTTCCACATCCATTCGCTCTTGTCGTAGCCCGATGCATAGCCCTCGGTGGCTGTCAGTGTGATGTCGGAATTGAGAATAATGCCGATCGGAGTATAGTAGTAGGCAGAGAATGAACCTCCGTAGTTGTGGATTGTCATGTCGCCGGCACTTTGTAGCGAGTTGGCGGTATATTGTAGCGAGTAGCGCGGGCGGAGTTCAAATTCGAGATTGTCAGGGCGGTAGGCTATCGCCGGCATGAAGTTCCACATCAGTGATCCGCTGCGGTTGCGCTGTCCATTGTTGAAACCCACGCGTTGGTTATACATTGCGAACGTGTGAGTGGATAGTTGCCAAGCCTTATTGCGCAACGGCATGGAGAACATCAACATGGCGCGCCCGCTCCATACGCCGTTGACGTTTTCGTAGGTCGTGGTCTGTGCGCCGGTCTCGCGGTTGAACGTGGTGCGGGACACAATTGAATTCTGCGTCATGTCGAAATTGCTCATTACCATTAGCGAACGTTGGCTTTTAGCATCGAAATCCTGATATCGCAGGCGAAGATAGTGGGTGAACGAAGGATCGAGGTTCGGGTTGCCGACAACGATACGCATAGGGTCGGAATAGTCGGCAACCGGTTGTAGCTGTGTCATCGAAGGTTGTGAAGAGCGTCCGCGGTAACGTATGTTGAGCGAGCGTGATTTGCTGAACTTCATGCGGTAGGTGAGAAACGGAGCTACGTTCCATACCCAATTGCCGGGTATGGTTTTGTCCGGGTTTGAAAGATTCTTGCTTCTCATGTTCTGAGGCACGAGCGACACACCGATGTCCAGGTTATGGCGACTCGATACATGACGGTAGCCCAGGCGGATATCCTGATTGAAATAATCGTTGCGGAAACGGTTGCTGAGAGTGTCGTTTAAGATGGTATTCTCATAGTCGATGACAGGAATGCCGTCAATTTCAGTCGGAAGCAGGGGATGGTCATATACGAGCTTGTCGGTATTATTCCAACGATACTGAATGCGGTAGGCAAAAGTCAGGAAGTTGCCTTTGGAAACATCGCCGAGAGGTTCTGTCCATGTAACGCGTGCCTGAGCCATGTCGCTCCATGTGTGACCTCGTGTGATCTGGTCATATAAATCAGTCGAATCGGTGAAATTGAAGAAGCGGTTGAGAGAGTAGGCCGATTCTCTCTCATGTACGTTGGAGTGGTTGTAGCGCAACTGCACGGAGAATGATCGCCCCGGATGGTTGCGGAAGTTGTGGCTGTAGATTGCGTTTGCCCTGAACTCGAACGAATTGCCGTGGGAATTGGATTGGTTTAACGTGCGGCTTACTAGCGAACGCATCGGATCGCCGGCACGGTTGATGGTGGAGTCCAATGCATAGGAGTCGTTGCGGTTGTATGAGAAATTCGGACGGAATTCAAACGTATTGAATGAGTCAGGTTTCCATTGCAGACGGAAATCGCCGCGGAGATTATGCCCCTTGTCGCGAGTGAATTTATCCGTATTGGAAAATGCGGTCGAATCAGTGAAAAGATACTGCCGTTCCTGTCGTTGGCGTGTGTCGCGGTCGGAGTGAGAGTACATTACATCGCCTCCAATGCGGAATATCTCGCCGCGACCGACATTGAAGTTGATGCCAACGGCCTGAGAAGTGTTGATGCCGTTGTTTCCTCCGAATCGGCGAAAACGGTTGCCGTTACTGTCTGTGAAGCCGAGTTGGTTAATGTTGTTGAAATTGCCCAGCAGTGTTATCTGATTGTCGTTCCAGAAATTATTGACATTGAACGAAGCCATGTATCGGTCATCTGTGCCATAGCCGGCTTCGGCAGTCCCGAAATAACCGTTTTTCATTCCCGGTTTGACGGTGAGGTTGATAACGGTCTCATCTTCTCCATCGTCCACTCCTGTCAGGCGTGCAAGATCGCTCTTGCGGTTTACCACTTGTAGCTTTTCGACCATATTGACCGGCAGGTTTTTTGATGCCACCTTGGGGTCATCGGAAAAGAATTCCTTGCCGTCAATCAGGATTTTTGATACGGTCTGTCCGTTGGCTGTAATTGAACCGTCGCTGCCTATCTCCACTCCGGGAAGCCGTTTGAGCAAGTCTTCCACCACGGCATTAGGCTGTGTCTTGTACGTTCCGGCGTTGAATTCCACGGTGTCCTCCGACACCTTTATTGGCGTCATTACTCCGGTAACGCTCACTCCTTTAAGCATGATTGACGATTCAGAGAGCGTTATTGGCGGAACTTGCAAAGTCTGTCCGGTGACGTTAATGTTTTTATAGGTGTTGGTGTATCCGAGATATGAGGCTTCTAGAATATATTTCCCGGTTTTTACATTATCTATGCTAAAAGTGCCAGAACTGTTGGTTTTCACACCTTTGACAAAGGTAGAGTCAGGAGTGAGCAATTTGACTGTCGCTTGCGGAAGCCCTTCCTTATCCGGGTCGTGGATGCTGCCTTTTACGATGCCTGCCCACAATGGCACTGTCCCGGCAATTAACAGAAGAGAAAGAATGGCGCGTTGAACGGTCTTGTTCATATATCAAATTGTCTATTGGAACGTCAGATGAATATTTTAGATAAAATAACGTTATACTAGACTGCAAAATCAGCCGATGGTTTAATCCATCTGGACACTTTTTTCGTTATTTTTTTCAGCGCGGTGATAAATGGATGTTAGGCCGGTTGGATATGCCGAAATTTTTGTAACTTTGCGGCTTGGAAATAAATTAAAGTCTGAGCGTGGAAACCAAGTATATATTTGTGACCGGAGGCGTTGTGTCGTCGCTTGGAAAGGGTATTATATCAGCATCGTTGGCGTGTCTGCTTAAGGCGCGCGGCTACAGGGTGACAATCCAGAAGTTTGATCCGTATATCAATATCGATCCGGGCACGTTGAACCCATATGAGCATGGCGAATGCTATGTGACTGTCGATGGTCATGAGGCAGATTTGGATCTCGGACACTATGAGCGGTTCACAAATGTGCCGACCACGCGTGCCAACAATGTGACAACCGGGCGTATCTATCAGAGTGTGATCGACAAAGAGCGCCGCGGCGACTATCTGGGCAAGACCGTTCAGATCATTCCGCACATCACAGACGAGATCAAGCGCAATGTCAAGATTCTGGGCAACACCGGCAATTTTGATTTTATTATAACAGAAATCGGAGGCACGGTGGGCGACATCGAATCGCTTCCGTTTCTAGAAAGCGTCCGTCAGTTGCGCTGGGAACTCGGTTCTGACAGTCTCTGCATACATCTGACCTACGTGCCGTTTCTCCACGCCGCAAAAGAGTTGAAGACGAAGCCCACACAGCATTCAGTCAAGCAGCTGCAGCAGCTGGGAATTCAGCCGGACGTGTTGATTCTGCGCACAGAGCGAGACATTCCGGTTGCTATGCGTCGCAAGATAGCGCAGTTCTGCAATGTTGCTCCGGATGCTGTTATCCAAAGCATTGATCGTCCATCGATCTATGAAGTTCCGGTCGGGATGCACGAGCAGCATCTTGATGAGATAGTGCTGAAGAAAATGGCTGTGCAGCCTGTAGGCGTGCCGCATATGGCTCCGTGGATGCAGTTTCTTGACAAGATGCATTCAGCCGAAAAAACAGTGACAATCGGGCTAGTCGGCAAGTATGTAGAGCTCCAGGATGCCTACAAATCAATCAACGAGGCTCTTTTTCAGGCGGCTACTTATAATGATCGCCGTCTGGATCTTAGATATGTCCACAGCGAGAAACTGATGGAAACAAATGTCGATGAGATGCTATCCGGACTTGACGGAGTGATAATCGCGCCGGGATTCGGACAGCGTGGCATCGAGGGCAAGTTCGTGGCGTTGAAATGGTGTCGCGAGCATGATATCCCGACATTCGGCATTTGTCTGGGCATGCAGTGTATGGTGATTGAATATGCGCGGAATGTACTTGGATATGCCGATGCGAATTCCACTGAGATGAATCCCACTACGGCACATAATGTCATAGACCTTATGGAAGAGCAGAAAAGCATCTCCAATATGGGCGGGACAATGCGTCTCGGGGCGTATGACTGCCGGCTTGCCCCTGACAGTATGGCTGCCAAGGCTTATGGAATGACCGACATTAAGGAACGGCATCGTCATCGCTTTGAGTTTAATAACGATTACCGCAGCGAGTTTGAGCGTGCGGGTCTGCGATGTGTGGGCGAAAATCCGGCTACACATTTGGTTGAGGTGGTTGAACTGCCGGAAAAACGATGGTTTATCGGCACGCAGTATCATCCGGAATACAGTAGCACAGTGCTGTCGCCCAATCCATTGTTCATCTCGTTTGTGAAAGCAGCGATAGCTTATGGTGAAGATATGAAAATGAAATAGAAATAGACTGGAAATGAATAAAAACACTCTTATCGGACTCTTTTTGATGGGCGCTATAATCATGGTGTTCACATATATCAACCGCCCAACTGAAGAGGAACTTGCCGCGCAGCGCAAAGCAAGGCAGGAACAGCTGGATGCTGAGAAACGGACATCTGAAAGCGCGCCGGTGTCAATCGAGAAAATGCCCGCTGAAGAGCAGCAGTCCGTTCTGTCAACAATCCGTCGTGACGGTACGTTTGATGAGGCTACGGGATTATACACTCTCAATGGAAAAGATGTAGTGATGACAGTTGGGGCAGACTCCGCGTCCATGATCGGAGGCGAAGTGACTGTCGGGGCTGTGAAAGTGCCGGCCGCTGACGTTGTGAACGCTTCATATCAGGGCATCTCACCCGAAGTGGCCAACAAGGCTCTTGAAAAAGTACGCACGGCAGTGCGCAATGCCGCTACATATCAAGGATTCTCAAACTATATGTCAGGCAGCGACTCTTCCATGACGGTGCTTAAAAACGATGTCCTGAAATTGGAAATAGCATCAAAAGGCGGCGTTATAGCAAATGCTGAGTTGCTAGACAAACGCTACACAAAATATGGTGGCGGTCAGGTTTGCCCGATTGCGTCAGGCGATGATATGTATGGCTTCAAGCTGACTAACGGTAATGTCATGTTTGACACCCGCGATCTTTATTTCGATGCTGTTCAGGAGTCGGATACTACGGTGTTGATGAAGGTGCAGCCGGGCGATGGCGTGATGCTTGGTATCCGCTATACGCTGGCAAAAGGCAACAACTACACTGTCAAGATGGATCTTGTGCAGCACAACATGAATTCCATAATTCCGACAACGATTTCCGGCATGGACTTCGACTGGAGCCAGAAAATGGCGCGCAACGAAGCCGGCCGCATGTTTGAGTCGGACAACAGTGCGGTCTATTATATGACGGTTGGTGGCGATGTCGATAATCTTAGCGAGCGCGACAACGATGCCAAGAAGATTGAAGAGCCTCTCCAATGGGTGGCTTTTAAAAACCAGTTCTTCTCAACGGTTCTTGTCAGCCAGAAAGGATTTACGAAAGCCGATCTGACTTCCGACAACCTGAAGGACGATCTTGTTTATGTCAAGCGGATGGAGATGACTTCCCGCATGGAATACAACTCGACCCTCGAACAGCCGGCATCGCTGACATTCTTTATCGGGCCGAACTCCTATCCGTTGCTTTCCGACCTGTCGGAAACGATTGTTCCGGACAAAGATCTGAAGATGACAGATCTGATTCCGCTTGGATGGTCGCTATTCCGTTGGATCAACACTTGGATTGTCATCCCGATTTTTAATTTCCTCGGAGAATATTTGGCCAGCTATGGCATCATTATCCTGCTGCTGACAATATTTATAAAGATTATACTCTTCCCATTCACCTACAAGAGCTATATGTCGCAGGCAAGGATGCGTGTCCTCACTCCTGAAATAAAGGAAATCAACGAACGTTTCCCCGGTAAGGAAAATGCGATGAAACGCCAGCAGGAGACAATGGCTCTTTACAGCAAGGCCGGCGCAAACCCGATGTCGGGCTGTCTGCCGATGTTGTTGCAGCTGCCCATTCTGATCGCGATGTTCCGCTTTTTCCCCTCGGCGATCGAGTTGCGTGGCGAATCGTTCCTTTGGGCTGCCGACCTCTCTGCTCCCGATGCCATCATTCCGCTTCCGTTCAGCATTCCGATGCTTGGCGACAAACTCAGCCTATTCTGTCTGCTGATGACGGCCGTAAATATCATTTACACGCGGATCAACCTCCAGAACCAGCCCAGCAGCGCATCAACCCCGATGATGAAATGGATGATGTATCTGATGCCGGTGATGTTCCTCGTGTTCTTCAATGAATATGCTTC
>CAYTLU010000441.1:0-12078 GCA_964438665.1 uncultured Bacteroides sp. | reverse complement strand
GCCGATCAATGGCTGCTTTTTCCTGACAACATAGGCCCGCGCTTGGCAATAGATGAATCATCTCTTTCAAACGGGGAACTTTATACGTTTGTCACCAACCGCGGTGCCAAGACACGCCAACAAAGCCTTGTGGCTGTCATCGCCGGCACAAAGTCAGAGGAGATTATAGCCGTGCTTGAGAGGATAGACGAAGAAGCGCGCTACGGTGTTGAAGAGGTCACGCTTGATCTTTCTGACTCCATGCGCAAGATTGTGCGTAGGGCTTTCCCGAAGGCAAGTCGCGTCATAGACCGATTCCATATTCAAAAATTAGCATGTGATGCCGTGCAGGAACTGCGTATAAAACATCGTTGGGATGCCATACAACAAGCCAATGATGAAATGGAAGAAGCAAAATTAAAAGGCGAAACATATGCCCCATTCCGTTATTCCAACGGAGACACACGCAAAGAACTCCTGATGCGTTCCAGATATCTGCTGTTCAAATCAGCTGACAAATGGACTGACAGGCAGAAACAACGTGCGGCGATACTCTTTGATCAATATCCGGACATCAAAACAGCATACAGCTTGTGTCACTCTCTGAGGATGATCTTTTCCAAGAACACAATAAAGTCTGCCGCACGTCTGTCTATGGCCCGATGGTACAACAAAGTTGAAGAAGCCGAACTCCATTCCTTTAACGTCATCGCCGCCACTTTCTACGAACATTACGATGAAATACTTAACTTTTATGACAATCGCTCCTCTAACGCATTGGCTGAAGCATTCAATGCCAAAATCAAACTGTTCCGGGCAAATCTCAGAGGTGTCGCTGACAAAAAGTTCTTCCTGTTCCGAATTGCAAAACTGTATGCTTATCCCCATTAATTTTCTACTGAGCCGGTATAATTCTCTTATATGTAATTATCGGCGTTAT
Source organism: uncultured Bacteroides sp. (assembly GCA_964438665.1). GTDB lineage: Bacteria > Bacteroidota > Bacteroidia > Bacteroidales > Muribaculaceae > Paramuribaculum. The sequence goes on along the minus strand of CAYTLU010000441.1, from coordinate 11,159 downwards.
ATTTGGAATCGTCGTTTCACTAATTTTTCGTTCTTATATTCTTTGGTATTTTAAAATCAACAAACGTATTAAACTACAAGAAGAGACAAATCGCTTGTTGAATGAGATATCATCAAAAACTATGTCACCATCATCGTCTCATAAGATAGAACGTGACGATAGTTCTTATATGCCTAAATAAATGTTATGAACATAGAATCAGCTTAAGCATCGCAGCCAGTATTATTGGTGGCGTAATATGGGGTGTTTACAAATGGGTAAAGCAGAAGCCGCTTACAGATTTAATGAATGAATTGGCTGACAAAAACACGTCTATTAAACGTCAGAAGAAAATTCTTTCCATTATAGACAAACGCCTGATGTTATCCAACCATAAGATTACATCTTCATATATTCGGAATTTTTATGCAAATGGCCGTTCTAAACTTGCAATATTCTACGACATTTGCAATGAGAACAATATTGAGCCAACCACTGAAATATGCAAACTACTTATCGGTTCTGATGAGTGTAAGTTCAGAAATGAGTGGGTAGCCAAACGCATAAAGACAAACTCACAAGAAAATTGTTCTCAAACAAATGCCTCGCCGCCCCCATCTTTGCCGAAATCTTCAACAAAAATTAGTCGTGGCTCGCAGGTAATATTTTGAATTGTACAACTTGGGTTATCAAAAATCAGTAATCATGTCATTAGAATCATACAAGAAGACTATTGAGGCTCAAAAAGAGCGAGAACGTGAATATTATCCTCCATCGCAATCTAAGGAGCAAGAGAATAAACACACTCAAGAAACTGAGTATGTTTATGTTGATGGGAAATCTCGCAAAAAGCAAACAGGTTGCCTTGTTTTCTTTATTATAATTGGTGTCTTAGTCATCGTAGCGTCAATAAAAAATCCTTCTGAGAATGAAAGCAGGGTTCTAGTCAAAGATTTTATTATTGAAAAGCTCAATGACCATATGCGAGCAGAAGTGAATAACGATGACAATGATGGATTAAAGAAACTTGGCGCTTTCCTAGGCATGACATTTTCTTCTAAAATAATGGATTACATGACTCAGACAAATGTGACTGATTATGTGCTTTTCTCAGCTTTTGATTGCACAATAGAAATTGAAGAAGAACAAAAAACTATCGTATCTGGAATAATCGTATTCGGAAAAATTATACCGCTGAAATCTGACATGAACAATTTACGGAACGCAAAAGAGCAGCAGTAAAGTTTTGTGCGCACCTTATGCGGTTATTTGTTGGTGGATGGCTTTGTGGGCGTTGGGCGGATCGGTATTTTTGATGCGGTTGCTTTGGAAATTTGATGTGGATTTGTCGGGGAATGATAAATGTTTTATATTTGTGACAGACTCGTCGGCCGGGAAGGGCAAAACAACAACGAGTGGATTTATTGATTTAAAATTATGAATCGGATTATTGTTACATTGATAGGTATCAGCTCTTTTATGGCAGCCTATTCTCAAAAGAGTGATGTCCAAAATGCTATGCTTGATCGGTTTGTTAAGTATGCAACAATCAACAGTCAATCATGCTACGACAGTATTTGCACCTCGGGGCAGCATGACATGGCTATCGCTATTTTGCGGGATGTTGAAGAGGCTGTCACGGCAGGTAAGGCTGCCGGTGTGGAGTGCTATATAAGCGATGCCAACTATGTGTATGTTACTATTCCGTCAAACATTAAAGCGGAATGTCCGTCACTGGGGATCAGTTGCCATCTTGATGTGACTCCGGAAGCTCCCGGCGGCAAGATCAATCCGATAGTTGACGTCAGGGATGGCCGGACGATTGTCAGGACTGATGGCACAACCTTGCTTGGCGCTGATGACAAGTGTGGCTGCACAATAGCAGTGCAGCTGATACGCACGTTGCTGTCAGACCGGAAGCTGAAACACGGCAAGGTCATGTTTGCATTCTGCTCGAATGAGGATGTGGGCAGGGCCGCTGATGGAATTGAGGCGGCACGGTTTAATCCCGATATTCTCTTTGACCTTGACGGCCCCGGCGGAGAGGTTGTCACCAAATCAAATTTCACGGCTCGCGGGTTCAACGTTAAGTTTATCGGTCGCGATGCGCATCCCGGAGAAGCCAAGGCTGAAAGACTCGGCGATGCCACCGCTGCAGCAGCCACATTTATTGCATCTGTCCCTGTGGAAGTCAGACCGGAAAACACCGAAGGGCTTCAAGGCTATATCCATCCGTGGAGTTTTGAGAAAGAAAAAGCTGATGTGTCAGTGCAGACACGTGTCAGATATTTCGACAAAAAAGAGGGCGAATACTTTGACAAACTGCTGAAAGACGCGATTGCAAAGGTGAAAAAAGACTTTCCCAACGTCAGTGTCGAGATTTTGAATGACGATCTGCAATATGAGAACGTAAGCTATACGCTTCATCCGATGGCACAGAAACTTGTAGAAGACGCGGCAGCAAAAACCGGAAAGGCAATACGCTTTGCCGATGAACGTGGAGGCACAACCGCTTCAATGTTTGCCGCCAAGGGTCTGAAAGGAGGCATGTGCGTGTTTACCGGTCAGCACGAGATCCATTCCACCCGCGAGTATGCCGATTTGCAGGAGATGGAGGAGGCCTATCGCCTTATGCTAGAGATAGTCAAAAAGATTCCTTCGCTCAAATAGGGTCTTGCCCTGATTATGCGCGGGAAATGGTTGGCAGGGTGGGGAAAATGTAGTAACTTTGCCGATGCGATGAAAAAGGTATTGTTTAGCATCATCATATTGGCCTTTATTGGTGGCGGCACAGTTGCCGCCCAGGATGAGGAAACGCCGCAGACATCCGGAATGACTCAGGCCGAGGCCGACAAGCTATCCCGCGCATGGCAGTTGCTGGCGCCGCTTGGCGTGCATGAGCCGGCTGCGGTTGATACGTCACTCTACAACTATGCCCAGCGTTCGGTGCCATCGGCTCAGACACCTGCTTATGCGTCAGTGGGCAATCTCGGCAGCGCGGGGCTTGATATGCTCTATTTCGAGCGAGAGCCGATGAGCGATTTCTTTTTCCGGGATGCTCTGCGCGCATGGTTGCCGATGCAGGGGAATCACAGGTTTTATAACACCCGCATTCCGATGACGATGCTAAGCTATAACACCGGAGGCGGACGCGAAAACCGTCAAGACCGTTTGAAAGCCACGTTTTCCGGAAATGCCAGCGATCGGCTGCAGTTCGGTGCTAATGTGGATTACATCTATTCAAAGGGATCTTATGCCAATCAGGCTGTTAAAAATCTGATATGGGGAGTGTCAAGTTCATATATGGGTGACCGCTATGAGTATCAGACATTCTTCAATCATTACAACGGATTGAATCAGGATAACGGCGGCATTACGGATGATTTGTATATCACCGATCCGGCAGTGTTGCAGGGCGGACAGACAACGATCGATGCCAAGAGCATCCCGACCAATCTAACGGCGGCGCGCACACGCATCAAAGGGCAGGAATTTTACATGAACCACCGTTATAAAGTCGGTTTCTGGCGAGTAACCCCGCCCAACGATTCAATTCCGGAAGACACGGTGGAACACCGCACATACGTTCCGGTGACCTCGTTTGTCTGGACTTTTGACTATACTGATGCCTATCACACGTTTTACAACAATTCGCCTTCCGAAGCATCCAAATTCTGGGGACGTCAATATCTGACAACCGGCAACGTGGAAGACCCGACAGGATACTGGTCGATAAAGAACACGTTGGGCGTGCAGTTGCTTGAAGGATTCAACAAGTATGCAAAAGCCGGATTGTCGGCCTATGTCACGCATGAAATACGCCGTTACACTCAGGCAACAGATTCAATAGCAATCAGTGGCGATAGCCGACCGGAATTGCTGACACCATATCCGTATGACACGAAGGTCGCACCGAAAGCGACAGAAAATCTGTTGTGGGTCGGCGCACAGCTGACAAAGCAACAGGGGTCGCTGTTGCGCTATCAGGCCACGGCCCGGTTCGGCGTGGTAGGTCCGGCAGCCGGCGAGATCAATGTAAAGGGCGATATTTCGGCGCAGTTCAAGCTATTTGGCGATTCCGTGCGTATTACGGCCTATGGCCTGTTTGCCAATGAATCTGCCCCATATCTGATGAATAACTATGTGTCGAATTATTTTATCTGGCACAATGAATTCGGCAAGACGCGCCGTTTGCGGTTCGGAGGTGAGTTTTATATCCCGCAGACCAAATCGTTGGTGAATGTCGGGGTGGAGAATGTGCAGAACGCCTTGTATTTCAACGATCAGTGCATGCCATCGCAGAACGGCGGAAGCGTTCAGGTGATAAGCGCATCGCTGAATCAGAATTTTCGTGTAGGCATCCTGAACTGGAACAACCGCGTGACATTCCAGACATCGTCAAACGATGCCGTCATTCCGTTGCCAAAACTGACAGTGTATTCCAATCTGTTTTTGCGCTTCCGCGTAGCCAAGGTGCTGTATGTCGATTTTGGCGTTGACTGCGATTTCTACACCAAATATCGTGCGCCGGGCTACCAGCCGGCAACAATGAGCTTCTATAACCAGCGCGACATAAAGGTGGGAAACTATCCGTTTATGAACGTGTATGCCAACATGAAGCTGAAACGTGCGCGATTCTACATCATGATGTCGCACGTCAATCAGGGAATGACCGGCGACAACTATTTCGCGATGCCTCACTATCCTATGAACCCGCGCCGCTTCCAGATGGGAGTGTCGGTAGATTTTGCTAACTGATGAAACCTCTTGCAACACGCGGCAAGGGCATGCTCGCCCTTTGGTTAATGCTGCTTTGTGTGGCATCAATAGCGATGTTCATGCTCCGGAAATGTACATCGCCGGCAGCGACACCCGAAAATTCTGCAATCGGGAACTCCGAAGGAGATACCATCGATGTTGCAATCGACTATTCGCCGGTGTCGATCTATGCCTCCGGCGACAGCGTCGGAGGATTGAACTATGAAATTCTCCAGGCTGTTTCGCGCCTGGGGGATCTTCCGATCAAGATTCATACGGTGAACTCCACGGACAAGGCATTGCGTCTGCTTGATGAAGGCGTGTTTGACATGGTTGTGTCAGATGTGCCTGTCACGCTTGATTTTAAGGAAAAATATCTGTTTACGGAGAATGTCTATCTCGACAGGCAGGTGTTGGTGCAATATAAGGATACTATAGACACTGTCAAGCCTGTTCAGTCGCAGCTTGATTTGGGCGGGCGGCATGTCTGGACTGTAGCAAATTCTCCGGCCGAGGCGCGTCTGCGCAATCTTTCGGCTGAGATCGGCGATACTATTTATGTTGAAAGCGATCCGCAGTATGGGGCAGAGCTGCTTTATCTTATGACTTCGATTGGAGAAATAAAACTGTGTGTCATCAATGAACGTCTGGCGAAAGCCATGCTGAAAAGGGGCGGCAATGCCGAGATTGCCACAAACATATCATTCACACAGTTTCAGGCATGGGTTCTCCGCCGGGATGATATGGCTCTGCAAGAGCGCATAGACTCACTGTTGCACCGATTCAAGGGAATGCCGGAATATAAGGCCATCTGCAACAAATATCTCAAATAGCGGTGCGGATTTGCATCGGATAAATGAAAATCAGCCGCAAATATCAAAATGCGGCTGATTTTAGTTGGGGGCGGAACGGATATAACCGCCGCCAATAAAGGTCAATGTTCAGAATTAGAGAAGGCTGACGGAGCGACGGATGAAATCGTTCAGCTCAGCGCCGCGCAGCAGGCCGTTGGCAAGCAGCGCAAGGTCAACAACCTGTTTTACCAGCGGTTGCGAACCGGCATATTCGAGCGACAGTTTCTTGACCTCAGAGCGTAGGCCGGTGACGGTTTCGTCGTTCTGCTTTATCTGGTTTTGTTGTTCATCAGACGGCTTGCCATCTTTGGCTTCCTTGCGTATGGCTTCTGATTTAGCATTGTTTTCATCAATCTGATCGAACAGAGGCTTTAGTTGAGGCATCAGTGCGGCATCGGCAGATTCAACGATGCGTTTCACTACCGGATTTTCAGTGTTGACAATTAGGTTGTAGCTGTCAGGAAGTTCACCATAGAAACTCATGCCCGGCTGCAGGGCTGCCATATCTTTCATTCGGCGCATATATTCGTTCTGCGTTATCAAAATCGGGTTGGCATCGGCCGACAATGCTTCGAATGACACAAGAAATTCAGCCTTCTCAACCGTCGGGACTTGCGAACGGAACATATCGGTCAGCATATCGCGTTGCGAGCCGGTCAGATCTACTGACTTTTTGTCGGCTTTCGGGATGAGATTTTCAACAACATCAGAATCGACACGCACGAAACGAGACTTTTCAAGTTTGTTTTCAAGCAGTCCGATGAAATGACTTTCAAGTTGGCCATCCATCGCGAGGACATTGTAGCCTTTTTCGGTGGCCGCATTGATATAGGTGTATTGGGCAATGGGATCGGTTGTATAGAGGTAAACCACATTGCCGTCCTTGTCGGTCTGCGCACCTTCGATGAGCGTGCGGTAGTCGGACAAAGTGAAATATTTGCTTTCAGAATCCTTGACAAGAACGAATTTCATTGCGGCATCACAGAATTTCTGGTCAGTCAGCATGCCGTATTCAATGAAAATCTTGATGTCGTCCCATTTCTTCTCAAAGTCGGCGCGGTCATTCTTGAATATCTCTTCAAGGCGTGAAGCCACTTTCTTGGTAATGTAACCGGATATTTTCTTCACGGCGGAATCGCTCTGCAGATATGAGCGCGAAACGTTGAGAGGAATGTCGGGCGAGTCGATGACACCCTGAAGCAGCATCATGAACTCCGGAACCACGCCCTCAACCGAGTCAGTCACATAGACTTGATTGCAGTAGAGCTGAATCCGGTTTTTCGTGACCTCGAAATTGTTTTTGATTTTCGGGAAGAACAGTATGCCGGTCAGATTGAAAGGATAGTCAACATTCAGGTGAATCCAGAACATCGGATCTTCCTGTCCGGGATATAGTTCGTGGTAGAAATTACGATAGTCCTCATCTTTCAGTTCCGACGGCTTCTTTATCCATGTCGGTTCGGTTGCATTGATCACTTTGTCGCGGTCGGTATCGACATATTTGCCGTCTTTCCATTCCTGTTCTTTTCCTGAGATGACGGGAATCGGAAGGAAACGGCAATATTTCTTCAGCAAAAGATCTATTTCGCCCTGATCGACAAACTTTTTGTTTTCGTCATCAATGTGGAGGATGATGTCAGTGCCACGGCCATCTTTTTCGCAAGGTTCAAGAGTGTATTCCGGCGAACCGTCACATTCCCAGCGGACTGCCGTAGCTCCTTCTTTATAGGAAAGCGAGCGAATCTCCACTTTCTTGGCAACCATGAATGCGGAATAGAAACCGAGTCCGAAATGGCCGATAATGGCATTTGCGTTGTCTTTGTATTTCTCAAGGAATTCTTCCGCGCCGGAGAATGCAATCTGATTGATGTATTTATCGATGTCCTCGGCTGTCATGCCTATGCCCCTGTCGCTGACGGTCAGAGTTCCGGCCTCCTTATCAACTGTCACTTTGACGTTGAGTTCGCCAAGTTCGCCCTTGAAATCACCGAACGAAGACAGTGTTTTTAGTTTTTGTGTGGCGTCAATAGCATTTGAAACCAGTTCGCGGAGAAAAATTTCGTTGTCGGAATAGAGAAATTTTTTGATTACCGGGAAAATGTTGTCGGTCGTTACGCCGATTTTGCCTGTACGTGCTGTCATATAATCCAGATATGTAAAGTTATTTTATGTTTGTTTATGCATAACAAATGAGCAAAAAAAATGCCACATCCGAAATGTGGCATTTTTCTGTGAAATATTGTCAAACAGAACTGACAAAATTACTATTTTTCGCTGACACAAGTCGTGATTTTATCATTTTCGGCATCATAATCGACCTTGATGGTGTTGCCTTCGGAGATGTCGGCGTTGATGATCAACTCGGCAAGATTATCTTCCAGATATTTCTGGATTGCGCGTTTAAGCGGGCGTGCGCCATATTGTGCGTCATATCCTTTTTCAGCAATGAAATTCTTTGCAGCCTCGGAGATGTCAAGTTCATATCCAAGCGATGACAGACGCTGATAGAAGCCTTTAAGCTCAATGTCGATGATTCTGAAAATGGCGTCTTTGTCAAGCGGATCAAACATCACAATGTCGTCAATACGGTTGAGAAACTCCGGGGCGAACGCTTTTTGCAGCGCTTTTTGCAAAACGCTATGGGTGTGTGACTTGTCACTGGCTGACGGTGTGTTGAATCCGACACCTGATCCGAAGTCCTTCAATTGTCGGGTGCCTATGTTGGAAGTCATTATGATAATGGTGTTCTTGAAATCGACACGGCGTCCGAGACTGTCGGTCAGCCGGCCTTCATCCATCACTTGCAGCAACAGGTTGAACACATCCGGATGTGCTTTTTCAATCTCATCGAGGAGAACAACGGAATAGGGGCGGCGGCGAACCTTTTCCGTTAACTGTCCGCCCTCTTCGTAACCCACATATCCCGGAGGCGCACCGACAAGACGTGACACAGTGAATTTTTCCATGTATTCGCTCATGTCGATTCTGATCAGGGTCTCGGCAGAGTCAAAAAGATATTCTGCGAGTTTCTTTGCCAAGTGGGTTTTACCGACACCTGTCGGCCCGAGAAACATGAAAGTGCCGATCGGCTTATTGGGGTCTTTGAGGCCTACACGGTTGCGCTGGATGGCTTTGACAATCTTGTCGATTGCGGTGTCCTGACCGATAATGTCCGATTTCAGCTTAGGTCCCATTTCTCGCAGACGGCGACCTTCGGCTTGCGCGATACGTTGCACCGGGACGCCGGTCATCATAGCGACCACTTCAGCCACTTTTGCATCATCGACAGTCTGACGGTTGGCCATAACCTGTTCTTCCCATTGGCGATTTGCCTTGTCAAGATCTCGTTTGAGATCCTGCTCTTTGTCGCGGAATCTTGCGGCTTTTTCAAAATCCTGTTCCTGAGCGGCCTGAAGCTTGTTGGCCGATGTCTCCTCAATGCTTTTTTCAAGGAGTTCAATCTCTTCGGGAACGGCAATGTTCGTAATGTGTACCCGCGATCCGGCCTCATCCATTGCATCAATGGCCTTGTCGGGGAAATTGCGGTCTGACATGTATCGTTCGGTCAGTTTCACGCACGCTTTCAGGGCTTCCGGCGTGTAATTGACATTGTGATGGCTCTCATATTTATCCTTGATATTATTGAGGATAGCCAGAGTCTCTTCCTCAGAGGTGGGCTCTACCATCACTTTCTGGAAGCGGCGTTCGAGTGCGCCGTCTTTCTCGATATTCTTGCGGTATTCATCAAGCGTGGTGGCTCCGATACATTGTATCTCGCCGCGTGCCAGTGCGGGCTTTAGCATATTGGCTGCGTCCATTGATCCGGCGGCGTTGCCGGCTCCCACAATGGTGTGGATTTCGTCGATAAACAGGATTACGTCTCTGTTCAATGCAAGTTCGTTGAGGATGGCTTTAATGCGCTCCTCAAACTGACCGCGGTATTTTGTGCCGGCGACAATCGAGGCCATGTCGAGAGAGACTACGCGTTTGTTGAACAGAACGCGCGACACCTTGCGCTGCACGATACGCAACGCCAGACCTTCAACAATGGCTGATTTGCCGACGCCGGGCTCTCCTATTAATATAGGATTGTTTTTCTTGCGACGACTTAATATTTGGGCAAGACGTTCTATTTCGACTTCGCGTCCAACAACCGGATCAAGACGATTCTCCTCTGCCGCACGCGTCATGTCGCGCCCGAATTTATCAAGTGTAGGGGTGTCGCCGCCCTTGCGAGCCCCGGCTGAGCTCCGCGTCCCTGCCGAAGATGCGGATCTGGAAGAGCCTCCGGATGCGGCGGAACTGCCGGCATCATCGTCCATGTCAGTGTCATCATCTTCTTCCTCATCAGAGGTGAAGCGCATGATCTGCTGCTCAGGCTCTCCATAGAGGATATTGTTTATCGACCGGTAATTAATGCCGGCATTTAAAAAAGGTGTTATAAAATTCATTTCGTTCATGTCTGTGTTGTGAAATAAAGCTAGAAGCAGATGCTCAACATCGGCCTCATTGACTTTTCTCTGGCGCGCTTCAAGCACGCTCAGGCGTATGATTCTGGAAACCAGATCGCTTATGCTGACAGTGTTGACCGTAGCTCCATCGCCATTGGTAATCCCGCGTTCGTAAAGGCTTCTGCTGAGATCGCTTGTCAGTGATTCCAATGTCGATTCCTGAACAAAATTCAGCATGATCTTCACAGTCCGTTGCCGCTTGTCGCCAATAAGGGCAAGAAGCAGATGCTCAGGGCCGATAACGGAATTGTTGTGGTGGATAGCCAAGTCGGCGCATCCGGCCAGAATCTCTTTCGCATCGTTTGATATTGAAGGATATGTCATGTGTTTCTGGGTTGTTTTCTAATGTAGCATTGATTTGTAAAGGTAGCAATTATTGTGCCAAAATCTCATGTGAAAGATTTAAAAATATAAAAAAGGTGAAAGTTGCAAGACGAAATCACTTTGATTAACGAAAAATTGCTATCTTTGTATCTGATTAGCGGAGTAGGCCTGCATGAATGGTGTGGCCGCATGCAAATCATTGGAAACAAGAATAATAACCACAGAAAAGATAATTGTAAATTGTCATGTTGGAAGAAGATCGGATACTAAAGATCAATATTGAAAACGAAATGAAATCGGCCTATATCGACTATTCGATGTCGGTTATAGTGTCGCGTGCATTGCCGGATGTCCGTGACGGACTGAAGCCTGTGCACCGCAGAGTGCTTTATGGAATGAATGAGATGGGCAACACGTCGGATCATCCACATAAGAAAGCTGCGAATTGCGTGGGAGAGGTGATGGGTAAATATCATCCACATGGAGACTCCTCGATCTACGGAACAGTTGTGCGTATGGCTCAGGATTGGGCATTGCGCTACACGTTGGTTGACGGTCATGGAAACTTTGGTTCGATCGATGGCGATGGTGCTGCGGCAATGCGTTACACGGAAGTGCGCCTGCAACGTCTCGGCGAAGAGATGCTCACGGATATAGACAGCGAGACGGTCGATTTTCAGCCTAATTATGACAATTCACGCCGCGAACCGGTTGTGTTGCCTACGCGTTTCCC
>CAYTLU010000440.1:0-8678 GCA_964438665.1 uncultured Bacteroides sp. | reverse complement strand
AATGCTGGTTTTTAGGGCATTCCCATGCCAAATGGGGAGGGTTAGGGGATGTTGATGAGTTTGTGGGTTTGGAGGGAGAGTCGCCAGCGGGGATGGCGGAGGATGTAGGCAACGGTTTCTTCGGTGTTGCTGCATGAGAGGGGTTGCAGGAAGTGGTGTTTTGCCATTGGTAGGGCATCGGCAATAGCCTCGACATCCTGATCGCAGAATACTACTTTCAGTTCATCTATGCGGTTTATTCGCCACGGCTTTTCTTTCGGGGAACATGTCACCCAGTCAACGCCATCGGGAACAGGCAGAGATCCGTTTGTTTCTACGGCGATATGAAATCCGCGGTTTTTGAGCGCGTCTATTAGCGGTTGATCAAGCTGCAAAAGCGGTTCTCCTCCGGTGATGACGATGCTGCGTGAGGGCCATTCGGCGGCAGCTGCGACAATTTCGGCAGCCGTCATTTCGGAGTAGCGGCTATGGTCGGTGTCGCAAAAAGGACACCGTCTGTTGCATCCGCTCAAACGCAGAAACACACAGGCCGTGCCGGTGTGGAATCCTTCGCCCTGAAGGGAATAGAAAATTTCGTTGACTTTATATAGATGTGTGTCAGTCGATTTCATAAGCGGCTATGTTACCTTCGCTTTCCTGAACTTCCACCCGGTAGCAATTAGGCACTCGGGAGCATATCCATCGGGCGATATTCTCCGCTGTCGGGTTGAATGGCAGCACCTCGTTGAAATTCTTGTGGTCGAGCAGTTCGGTTATCTCCTGCTTGATGGATGAGAAATCCGTTACCATTCCCGAAGAGTTCAATTCCGAGGCGCGGCAGTTGACTGTTATAATCCAATTGTGGCCATGCAGAGCGGCGCATTTGCTAGGATAGTCGAGCGTCAGGGAGTGGGCTCCCGATATTTCAAAGCGTTTGGTTACGTAGTACATAGACGGCGTTTGCTTAATTGTTAGAGTCTTGAGTTCCGGAAACCGGCGATAGTCCCATTCCCTTGCCTATCCGGAGCATGTAATCCCGGGCTTCTTCGTAGCTGTTGGGTATGATCCCTTCGATTATTGCGTCTTTGATCGCCATCTTGATGTCGCCAACCGGCTGGGATGGCGGCAGCCCAAACGTGGCCATGATCTCTTCGCCGCTGACCGGCGGCTGGAACAGTCTGAGATGGTCGCGTTCGTTGACGTCAGCCATCTTTTTCAGCACGGCGTCAAAGTTGCTCAAATGCAGCCTGACTTTTTCAGGATTGCGTGATGTTATGTCGGCCTGGCACAGAGTCATCAGATCATCAATGTCGTCACCGGCATCAACGATCAACCGGCGTATGGCCGAGTCTGTCACCGATTCCTCGACAAGCGCAATCGGGCGCATGTGGAGTTCCACAATCTTTTTGACATAGCGCATCGGTTCGCCCAAAGGCATTTTGAGCGACTTGAAAATCTTGGGGATCATCTTTCCGCCGATGAAATTGTGGTTGCGGAAAGTCCATCCGGCTTCATCGTCCCACCGCTTTGTGACCGGTTTCGCAATGTCGTGGAGCAATGCTCCCCAGCGAAGCCATACATTGTCGGATTTCTCGGCAACGCGGTCCATGACAAGCATGGTGTGTTCGAAATTATCCTTATGTCCGCGCCCCTTGATGATCTCAACACCGCGCATGGCATCCAGCTCGGGAAGGATATGACGCAGCAATCCTGTTTGCGCCAGCAGTTTCCATCCGATGGACGGTTTATCCGCCTGCATGATTTTCATCAGTTCGGTTGCAATCCTTTCGCGTGTGATGATCTCTATGCGGTCGGCATTGCGCGTTATGGCATCAAGTGTGCTTCCATCGATTGAGAAGTCGAGTTGGGTGGCAAACCGAACGGCACGCATCATCCGCAACGGATCATCGGAGAATGTTATATCGGGGTCGAGAGGCGTGCGGATTATGCGCGTTCTCAGATCGTCCATCCCTCCGAAGCGGTCGATAAGTTCTCCAAAATTTGCGGCATTGACACAAATGGCCATTGCGTTTATCGTGAAGTCGCGGCGCGAGATGTCATCCTCAAGAGAACCTTCCTCGACAATGGGGTTGCGCGAATCGCGATGGTATGATTCCTTGCGCGCCCCGACAAACTCCAGTTCCAGACCGTTCATGCGAACCTGAGCCGTTCCATAGGTGCGGAATACGTTTACTTTGGCGTTGCGACCCAATCGGCGCGCTACCTCGCCGGCGATAGCTATCCCGCTACCCTGGCCGACACTGACGAAATCGATGTCTTTCGATGGTCGGTTGAGAAAGATATCTCTTACGTAGCCGCCTACGGCATAGCACGGAAGCCCTAAGTCATCGGCCGCTGCTCCTACCGATTCAAATGCTTTATTGTTGATTTTGTCAAGTGCTTGTTTCATTGTCAGTCAGCAGAATCATTCGAGGCTTATTATTTGTTCAGGAGCATTGGTCAGACACTCAGCCCCATTATCGTTGATGACATAGGTGTTTTCGATTCCTACAGCTCCGGTGCCGGGAATAACGAATTTGGGTTCGAGAGCGAACACATTGCCGGCGGCAAGCAGGTCGCGGCTTTTTGGCGCGATGACAGGAAGTTCGTTTATCTCAATTCCAAGGCCATGACCAACAAAACCGGCTTTCTGACGATGTCCCATGAAATACTGATGCAGTCCGGCCTCGCGCGCCATCTCCTCAGCGCGGTTGTAGAGAGCTTTGGCCTCGACTCCGGGGCGAGCCAAAGAAGCAAGCTCATGGCAAATGCTGATGGAGCATTGGTGGGCCTTCAACGCGATAGAGTCAAGCGTGCCGCACGCAAATGTGCGCGTCATATCGGTCATGTAGCCGGTGTAGTTTCCATTGGCATCAACCATTATGCTGCACCCCGGTTTTATTATTGTTCCGTTGCCGCCGACCGGCAATGAAGGATCAAGGCCTTCGCCACCCATAGCAAAGTCATAGGGCGTCGGGGTGTCGGCGTTGTCTCCGACAAGCAGATTAGCCATGTACAACTCCATTGAATCACCGCTGATTCGGAACAGTCCGAGACATCCTTCCAGCCGCGATATGCGTTCAATCTCAATCTGCAACTCGATGTCAGTCATCCCCTTACGGTAGAGGCTTGGAATCCGGCGGTAGGCCCTTTCCTGCTTTACGCCTGATAGTCTGATGAGCTCCAGTTCGCGTTGCGTTTTAACAGAGCGTGCGCTCCGGAGCAATGGAGAGGCATTGGCAGTCACGACATTCGGGAAAATGGTCAGCAGACGGCGCGCCATAGAACAAGCGAGAATATCCAGTTCGAGTCCCAGCGATGCCGGGAAGTTTCGGATGGCCTCGGCTATCAGCTCCGGTTTGCGGATATATATCACGCCATCGCCCTCCAGACCGACAGGCCGGCGCACGAAGAATAAAGGCTTGTCGTCAGCCGGGATATATATATATCCGGCAAACACGCGTCCGGTCAGCCAATAGATATTGGCATTGTCGCAGACCAAAATGGCCTCGACTCCGTTCATGCCGGCGCGAACTTTGGAAAGCCGGCGATGGAACTCGTCCTGATCAAGTAGAATCAAATTGTTCATTTTCCGCTATCTGTAACTGAAATTCCAATCTGTTCGATCCCCCGGATTGTGTCAACACGCATTATGTGGCGGATATTGACAATGGTGGAGTCGGGCGGATTCCCCATATCCGGGAACGGCACAGCCAGTTGATAAGACGACCCGAGTCCGTGACCGCGCCAACGGCCGTAGATGTCAGCCAGTTCGATGTTGACGGAGTCGGCATGGCATGTCCCATTGCGGTCTGTATAGCTAACCTCCAGCCAAAGGTTGCGGTAGAGGAAGCTGTCGTTATGACGGACGGCCACTGACAGCCTTCCGGGTTTGAGCTCCGGGTCAGTTATCATGATTCTGACGGTATCTCCATAGGCCCACCCATCATCCGGAATGTCGGCAAACCGGCTGAAACGCGTGTCGCTGCAGCCTGATGCAGAGAGCAGCATAGACACGGCTGTGGCGATAACAGAAAATATGGCTGTTGCCTTATTCTTCATTCTTAGGCTGATTGGAGTCTGCGTTGTTGTCTTTAGACTGGCGGTTTCGGCGATTGCGGTCGTTTCGGCGATTGCGAGACTGATTGCTGCCTTGATTGTCTTTTTTCTCTTTGTCAGAAGACGAGTCGTCTTTGCGGTTGTCGTCGGCAGTAGTGTTACCGTTGTTGCCGTTGTTTTTGGTCTTCGAGCGTTTTTTCTTGCGTTTTTTGTTGTCGAATCGTGAAATATTGTCCTGATCGAGCAGATCGGCAAACGGTTTCTTTTCCGAAGTAGAGACGGCATCGGCGAGCAGCGACAGCGGTTTTTCTCCGGCTTTGTTCATCGCGATAATCTCAAACGCACGGTCAGCCCCGATAGTAACCAGGTTGGCCGGGATGTTTTTGTCGGTGCTATACGTTACCTGACGGTTGAACACATCATATTTGAAATAGAAATATGTGGCATCGGCAGTTTCCAGTCGGATCTCTTTTCCCGGCAACCGTTTCAGAGCCTCGACATAGGCATCGACCTCGAAATTCAGGCAGCATTTCAGCTTGGCACATTGTCCGGCCAGTTTCTGCGGATTCAGAGATATGTCCTGAAAGCGCGCGGCCGCAGTCCCGACGGAGACAAAATTTGTCATCCAGCTGGCACAGCACAAGGCACGACCGCAAGGGCCGATGCCTCCTATGCGTCCGGCTTCCTGCCGCGCACCGATCTGCTTCATTTCAATACGCACTTTGAACGCTTCGGCCAATACTTTGATGAGCTGGCGGAAGTCAACGCGCTCATCGGCAATGTAATAGAATATCGCTTTGTTGCCATCGCCCTGATATTCGACATCGCCTATCTTCATGTTGAGATTCAGCTCCTCGGCGATCTTGCGGGCGCGTATCATGGTGTCGTTTTCTTTGGCACGAGCTTCCTCAAAGCGTTCGATGTCAGCAGGTTTGGTTTTTCGCAACACCCGCTTTATCTCGGCATCGCTTTTGATTCCGGATTTGCGCATCTGGCGCGCGACAAGCATTCCGGTCAGAGTGACCTGTCCGATGTCATGTCCCGGAGAGGCTTCGACAGCAACAATATCTCCTGACGCCAGAGGAAGATGAAGCGAGTTGCGGAAAAAACCTTTGCGGGTGTTCTTGAACTGCACCTCGACAATGTCGAAGTCGGCATAGTTGCCCGGGATGTCGGCCAGCCAATTGAAGCATTGCAACTTGCCTCGCGGCGGACAGTGGCGTTCGCAGTGAGGCTGGGAGCATGGTCTTATTTCATCCGGCCGGTCATTGTTCATTTCTTTGTCCATAGGTCAGCCGATTGTCTATTTAGCGAAGCTGACGGAGCGAGTCTCACGGATAACGGTAATCTTAACCTGTCCGGGGTAGGTCATTTCGTCCTGAATGCGCTTGGCGATCTCTGCGGAAAGTTTTTCCGTCTCGACATCGTCAATCTTGTCAGCACCGACAATCACGCGCAATTCGCGACCTGCCTGAATTGCATAGGTCTTTATCACGCCGGGATAAGACAGAGCCAGCTGTTCGAGATCGTTGAGACGCTTGATGTAGGCTTCAACCATTTCGCGGCGGGCACCGGGGCGGGCGCCGGATATCGCGTCGCACACCTGGACGATCGGAGCCAGAAGGGATGTCATTTCGACTTCATCGTGGTGAGCGCCGATGGCGTTGCAGATTTCCGGTTTTTCCTTGAATTTCTCGGCGAGTTTCATTCCGAGCAGAGCGTGGGGCAGTTCCGGTTCCTCATCGGGCACTTTGCCTATGTCATGAAGCAATCCGGCGCGGCGTGCTTTCTTGGGATTCAAGCCAAGTTCAGACGCCATGACAGCGCAGAGATTGGCGGTTTCGCGCGAGTGTTGCAGAAGGTTCTGTCCGTAGCTTGAACGGTATTTCATCTTGCCCACCATGCGTACGAGTTCGGGGTGGAGTCCGTGGATGCCAAGGTCGATGGCTGTGCGTTTGCCGGTCTCGATGATTTCTTCCTCGATCTGTCGGCGCACTTTAGCTACAACTTCTTCGATGCGTGCGGGGTGGATGCGACCATCATTGACCAGTTGGTGCAGGGCGAGACGCGCGATCTCACGGCGGACAGGGTCGAAGCCTGAAAGGACGATAGCTTCCGGGGTGTCATCGACTATGATTTCAATTCCGGTGGCGGCTTCAAGGGCGCGGATGTTGCGACCTTCACGCCCGATTATGCGGCCTTTGATCTCATCTGAGTCGATCTGGAACACAGTCACAGAGTTCTCGATCGCCGTTTCGGTGGCGACACGCTGAATCGACTGCACCACAATCCGTTTTGCCTCTTTGTTGGCTGTCAGCTTGGCTTCGTCCATGATTTCGTTGATATAGCTCTGGGCGGCAGTCTTGGCTTCGTCTTTCAAGGATTCGACAAGCTTTTCCTTGGCTTCCTCCGAAGACAGGCCGGACATGCGTTCAAGCTCATCCTGGGCGCGGCGTTTCAGCGCATCGAGTTCGGTTTGGCGAGCTTCGGCGAGAGCAATCTGGTCATTGAGCTTGGCGCGAACGGCTTCATTTTCGTTTTTAGCGCGCTGGTTTTCGCTCTGTTGCTGGTTGAGTTGCAGTTCACGCTGCTTTAGCTTGCCTTCAAACGATTGGGCTTTCGACATTCGCTGAGAGGCTTGCTTTTCGGCATCGGAGAGAATTCGCAACTCTTCTTCGCGGGCTTCAAGGAGTTTGTTTTTCTTGATGACGTCCGCTTCGTTTTCGGCTTCTTCAATTATTGTTTTAGCGCGGCTGCGAGCCATCTTGCGTTGTGCCATTATTGTGCCGGCGATACCGATGGCCAGAGCGACCACTGCAATTGCCGTGTAAATAAGTATTTCCATTTCTTATATTTGTGTTTATTGGGTTAATAATTGGTTATCTTTCTCAAAGTCAATAATATGTTGTTTAATAATAAAAAAACTGCCTCAATGCAGCGCCGAGAGCATAACCGTCAGCCCATAGGGTAACCGGTTGCGCACAGGTTGCGCTTTCATTGTGCAGGTTCAAAAAAACTATTGTCGGCCTTCCAACAGAAGATCCAGCTGATTTTCAAAGTTGCCAAGCAGCTCTTCGGTTTGGTGAGCTTGCGCCGATAGATTGAGATAGCCTTTGGCGAAGAGTAGCGTCACCTTGGCCATTGTCTCATCTTCGGGGCTGCCGGGGAATCGCTTTTGAAACGATTCGTAGGCACGGTTGACTTCTTTGGCGACTCCGCGCAGCATCGCTTCTTCATCAGGCCGGATGGTCAGATTCAGCATCACGTTGCCTATGCGGAGGGTTATATCAAGTTTATCTTTCATAGCATCATTCGTTTAACTCATTGATGCATTTGTCTATGTCCCGCACTAATTCAGCTAAAAACGCCCGGCTTCGCTCTACATCCTCTCGCTTGGGGGCAATCACGCTCACCACCTGCAAGTGCTCAATCTGTTGGCTCATTACGGCCATTTCCTTTTTTTGCCGCTCTACGGTGGCCTGAAGCTGGGCTATTTGTTGTTCAAGGACTTGTTTCTGCTGAAACAAATTTGCATAGCGTTCCGTAAGGAGCTGCGCTTTGCCTCTCAGGCTGTCAAGTCGTTGCTGCAGATTGCCGGCCATTTTTATGCTAAATTTCCACAAAAGTATGAAATATTTTTATAATAACGATTACGCGGTTGTTTAAAATTGTGAAATTATTTTTTGAGCAAGCCGAAATCGTATTATTATCATTTGTGGGCCAGGATGTAGAGCGGATGATATGTGAGGGATCGGAGGTGGGATGCAAGTATGCGGCGGACGGCTTCGGTGGATGGTGCGGTTGCGTTCACTCCTGTCTGCTTGATGTGGCGCAGCATGGCGATGGAGTCATCAAAATTCAGCGTATTTTTTGTTTCCGCGACTGCTATTCCGGTGAATCCGGCGGCTTCGAGTGTAGCTTGCCATTGGGCGGGGAGGTAGTAGCGGAGGTGGGTGGGCAGATATCGGTTGAGTTCCTTAAAGTTGTCCGGTCCGAAAGTGGCGATGGCTATCATTCCATTGTCGGACAATACGTTGGCCGATCGGCGGATGAATTCTGCGGGGGAGTTGAACCATTGGATTGTGGATGCGCTTGCGATTAGGTCGATGCTTTTTGGGGGAATCCGGCGAATCTCCGTTTCCGCATCGCATGTGCGATGGCGGCCGGGCAGTTCGTTGCTGATTGGCGAGATGTCCCATAGCGTCAGGTCGGACTCAGGGAACATCGCATGGATATGGCGAGTCAGGAATCCTGTTCCGGAACCGATTTCGAGGATTCGTTCAGGCGATTTTCCGATGGCTGCTTTGGCGATAATGTCGGTGATGCGCTGCGCGATTTCACGCTGCATGCAGGCATGACTTTCGTAGCTCGCTGTCGCACGGCGGAAACGTCCGGCCACAAGGGTCTTGTTGATGACGGTTTGGCTGATGATGGCCTGAAAATCGGGCAGATGCGGGCCCGGCATGATTCTGATATCGGGATGTCCATGCCACGCTGCCTGTTGGTTGGCGGTCGGGATGATAAGGTCGTTGTCGTAGATGAAAACCGTGTCCCATGCCTCTTTCATGTCAGGGCGATGAGGCATTGCGGCTATGGCGCGGAGTTCATCGGCCAGCTCCGGGATGTCATTGCGTTTCGGC
>CAYTLU010000439.1:0-1667 GCA_964438665.1 uncultured Bacteroides sp. | reverse complement strand
GGTTACAAAAACCATCAAACTAAAATCCTACGTAAAAGACGATCACTGCAATGGGACAGGAGCAAAGGATGGGACATCATTCCAGACTTGCGCCAACTGCCACGGCACCGGTGTCATCGAACAAGTGCAACAAACCATATTCGGTCCGCAGTATGTGCAGACGATTTGTCCGTCATGCAGCGGAGAAGGCAAGACGATTCTTGAAAAATGCGCCCATTGCCATGGAACAGGCGTTGAGCATAAAGAACAGACAGTCAGCATAAATATTCCTGCCGGAACTGCCGGAGGGTCGGTTCTGACCGTCAAAGGACGCGGAAACGCACCGATGCATGGTGGAGTAAATGGCGATTTACTTATCGTGATCGAGGAAATGCCTCATCCGGAACTTATACGCGATGGCAATGACGTGGTCTATAATCTTATGCTCGATTTCCCGACTGCCGCTCTCGGAGGATCGGTAGAAGTTCCGACCCTCAATGGTCGCGCCCGAGTGAAAATCGCCCCGGGGACACAGCCCGGAAAAATTCTGAGACTGCGCGGCAAGGGGCTTCCCTCCCCTGACGGACGCGGACAAGGCGATGAACTGATCAATGTGATGATATACGTTCCCGAACAACTCAGCGATCAGGAAAAAGCTGATATTGAAAGGCTGCGGACTTCTGCCGGAATGAAGCCGACAGAAAGCGTTAAAAACCGCATATTCAGCCGTCTCCGCCACATATTTGATTAATAAAATTTACCGTCTTAGACCAACGCTCTGCATCAATCAATGCAGGGCGTTAGTTTTTTAAACAAATTTATTCATCCGGATGTTACTATTTCGACCCCTCAAATCCATAACCCGACATGACATTCATCATGAAAGTACATCCGCTTTTACTCCTGCCGTGCCTTGCACTTCTTATGCCGGCCAAGATGTCAGCCCAAAGCTTAATGGATATTCAGCATGATTCGCTGATGGCATCCCATAAAGTGATAACAATCGGCAGCCAGCCAAAGGAAAGATCACAGGAGTATGCCGACTCTGTGAAAACACTTATCGAACATTTCTATTACAATCAGTTCCGACACTTTCAAGATCCGGCCGCACCATATTTCCTGTTTATGAGCCGAGATGCCCAACTCGCTATGGGCATAGGCGGAGCCGTCAGGATGAGGGCTTATTTCGACTGGGACGGCGCAATTCCCGCATCCGGCTTTGCGCCATATCTAATCCCGATGAATCCTGATCCGACCAAGATGCGGAAATTTGACACCACACCGGCCGGAACGTGTCTGTTTTTTCGGGTTATAGGCAGAAATAAAAATCTTGGGAACTATCAACTATATATAGAAGCCAACTTCAATGGCTATCAGGCGCGCGATTTCCATCTAAAAAAGGCATACGCGATAATCAATGATTTCACAATAGGCTATGCCAACTCCTCTTTCAGCGATCCCGCGGCCATTCCGCCGACCGTTGACGCACAAGGCCCATGCAACAAGATCAGCCCTACAGCTGTCCTTGTCAGATGGATGCCGACATTCAAAAACAACTGGACAGCAGCTATATCTCTCGAAACGCCTGACAATTCAATTTCAGCCGCCGATTCAACAGCCAAAATTGACAACTGGATTCCCGATGCCGCCGCATTCATCCAATTCCAGTGGGGACAGACCGCTCATGT
>CAYTLU010000438.1:0-4366 GCA_964438665.1 uncultured Bacteroides sp. | reverse complement strand
TTCGCCGGCCAGTTTGGTGAGCCCGTATACGTTGCGCGGGTCGGGGGTGTCAGTCTCTTTGTAGGGACGCGTGGCTGTGCCGTTAAACACGTAGTCAGTGCTGATATGCACCATCATAGCGTCTGCGGCGGCGCAGGCTTCGGCCAGAATGCCCGGCGCTTCGGCGTTGATACGGCGGCACAGCTGCGGTTCGCTCTCCGCCTTGTCTACCGCCGTGTAGGCTGCCGCATTGATTATGACATCCGGCTTGAACGAGCCGAAACACTCCTTCACAGCCGCGCTGTCAGCTATGTCGAGGGGCATGACATCATCTGCGGCGTGTACATCTGTATACAGCACGTCAAACTCATGGTGGGAGGCCAGTTCACGGCGCAACGCCACTCCCAATTGCCCGAGGGCACCGGCAACAAGTATCCGTTTCATTATGACCGCAAAATTAGCAAAAATTTGCGGAATAGGCAAGTAAATCCCTGAAAATGACTGATTTCAAGCGGTTTAATAAAATCTTCCGACAAGAATTCGGTGGAAAACCCAGGCTCGGATGCCCCCCTGAGCCAAGGTCGATTTGACCCCTGAAAATATTTTAATTTTGACCCCTAAAGATTTTGGCCGACGGGGTCAGTTTTATTTTGGTTTATCTGCTTTTAAGAGCTTTGAGCTTACGGACGCTTTCACCGGCAAGAGTGATGCGATGAGCTGTATGGACAATGCGGTCGAGTATTGCATCAGCCACAGTTGAGTCACCGATTGCATCGTACCAGTCCAGTTCAGGGAGCTGGGATGTGACGATGATTGACTTGCGTCCGTGACGGTCTTCGATGATTTCCGTCAGGTGGGCGCGTTCCTTGGCATCGAGTGGGACAAGGAAAAGGTCATCGAGGATCAGGAGTTGAGCTTTTTCAAGCTTTTTCAACTCAGCCTCGATTGTTCCCTTGTTTTTTGCGATTTTCAGGGTGCCCATAAGTCTAGAGGCGTTTGCATAAAGAACGCGCATGCCGGCCTTGCAAGCCTCGTAGCCCAGCGCTGTCGCCAGATAGCTTTTCCCTGTGCCGGAACATCCGGTGATGAACAGGTTGTCACCCTTGCGGACAAAATCCAGCGAAGCAAGACGCTCCATCTGGTTGCGGTCGAGGCCACGCGGCAGGGTGTAGTCTATCTGTGCCATTGAAGCGTCGCCATATCGGAAGTTTGCATTTTTCACCAGCCGCTCGATATTGCGTGCGGCCCGGTAGTCCCATTCCCTGGAGAGCAACCAGTTCAGGAAGCTGTCCGGTGTCATTGTCTCTGCAAAAGTGGATTGGAGGCTTTCGGTGAACGCAGCCGCCATGCCGTGTAGGCGCATGCGGTGCATGAGGTCCATAGAGATGGTGTTTCGGTCCTTTTCAGGAGTTATGGGTGTTGTCTTATCGTTTGTTTCCATTTTGTTCGTTGTTATTAGTTGATTGTTTGATGCTGGCGGCAAAATATTCTTTACCGCGTATATTGCGGTGGTCCGGTGTCAGACGTTCGTTGCCGCCGGCATCAGCCCCCGGCAGATAATCCGCGTCGGCTCCGGACTCAAGGATGTCCACCATGTCGCTGACGCTGTATAGTCGCGCATCCATGGCCGCCGCGCAACCTGATACAAGTCGTTCCTGTCCATACTTTTTCTCCAGTTTCATGATGCCCCGGCAGACCCTGAAGGCGAGTTCCGGATAGCGTCTGTCTTCGATGACCGCCCGCAAATAGTGCAGTACGATATTGTCAATCTGCGCCGCACGTGAAAGCAGTTCTTCAATATCGCTCTCGCAACTGCCTTTGCGCCCCGGCAGATTGTGTGACGGCTTGGTGGTATATTCATAAGGAGTGTCGTTGCGGTGGTGTGTTGCCACATGGGTGAAGCCATGAAAGATGTCGATTGTGTCGGTGTCGTAGACCAGATCCACACGTTTACCGACGTATTGCACAGGCACACTGTAATGATGCTTGTTAAGAGTGACATAGCTGTTACGCTGGACTGTGGCGACAGCACGCTGCTTCATCTGATAGCGGCTGGCCGGTAATGGACGGAGAGTGTCCTTTTCGACAGCCTCGAAGAGTTGGCGGCGCGATTCCTTGCGGCGGGTCAGATTGCGGGCGTTGAACGTTTCAAGAGATTTTAAAATGGCCTCGTTGAGCGACTCCAGATTATGGAACACCAGACCTTCAAGGTCTACGTACACGGATCGGTACATCAGTTTTACCGCATTCTCCACCAGTGCCTTGTCCTTAGGATGTCGCACGCGGGCCGGAACCACGGCGCAGCCGTAATGCTCGGCAAAGGCCTCGAAGTCAGCGTTGATGACAGGCTCGTTGCGGTCGCTGCGCGTGACGGCGGATTTCAGGTTGTCCGGTACAATCGCACACGGAGCCCCTCCATAAAAATGGAAAGCATTCTCACACGCCTTTATAAGATCCTCCTTCTTCTGCGACCACACGGCCTCACAGTAAGTGTAATGACTGCATGGCAGTATCGCCACAAACACCTCAACCTTTCGCACCTCGGCAGTCGCCTCATCGACTATCTCCAGACGGTCTCCGGCAAAATCGATATACATCTGGTCTCCGGCGCGATGCTCAACATGACCAATGGCATTGGTCTGCAGCATGTACTGCCTGAGTTTCATTCCAAAAGATGCCCTGAGGTATCCGTCGGGATGTCCGGTATGATACTCCTCATACAGTTTCTTGACAGTCATACCCCTGCGCGAAAGCCTCGCCGTATATTCCGGCAATAGTGCTTCAAGCCTGATCTGACGCTCAGACGGTTTACGTTCTCTCGCCCCGGGTATGGCGAACAGTTCCTGCAGCCGCGCATCGCTCAGAGACGGCAGCTTTTCAGCGGGTATACCGCTGTCCTGATACATTCTCACATAGCGACGCACTGTGTTTCGCGAGATATCAAAAGCACTGCTGATACTTTTGATGCCCATCCCCGATGCGTAACATAGGAGAATGTTTTTTAACTTTGTGTTCATGTTTCTTTGAAGTATATCCCCGTCGGCCAAAACGGAACTCAAAGATACATATAAAATCCCCTGCTGACATTCAGTCGACAGGGGTCATTTTTATCTTGGGCAAAAGGGTCAGTGCAATTTTGGCCTCAGGGGGCAAATCGACCTGGCTCAGGGGGGCATCCGAGCCTGGGTTTTCCACATAACAAGAAATGGAGATGCGGCACACGACAAAGACTGTCAATGCCGGACTGAGGGTGTGCAGAACCTGACCGAGGACTGCTGAATGAGCTGTATGGGTGAGTACGATACGCCCGACAATCGGCGAGTGTGGCCTTGACGGAGGGCAAACTTGACAAGCGACAAGAAGGCCGTCGCTTGTGAGCCATGAACGATTACCGCCAACGACCACGCGGCACGGTTTACCTGCTCCTCCCTCCCCACGCAAAGGTGTCGCCCTCCGAGGCGGCTATATTCTATGACAATCTCTCAGAGATAAAATATTAATCGTCTATGATATACTCTCCACGATAAGTTTGGTTTATTTTCCGCTCAATATCCTTTATGGTGACAGTCTTCTTTGAAAGTTGAATCATATTCACCAACAAATATATCGTTTTGGTGGTATCAGAAACTTGATAGAATGTTTCCGGACCGAATAAGTTGACCATCATACGTTGGTAAAATTTGAATCGGCGACTTCCACTTACCTTGTCAACTCTTTTCCCTTTCATGTCTTTATCAAGATCCGGAGCAGCAACAAAACCAAACGATACCAAGCGATTCTTTCGATAGTATTCCAACATAACCTCAATACATGAACGCACTATGGTTCGCGGCTCGTAGTCATTAGTTAGAAGCGAATACCTATCCTTACTTTTTTCAACGCCTTTCCAATAAAACTTTAGTCCATAAAATTCATTCTCAAAGCCCTCGACTTCAACAATATAACGCTTGTTCGTTTTAGTGGATTTGAATGTCCATAAATCAACAATGCGAAGTGAAGATGAATCCTTACTTCGCATTATAAATGTGGGTTTATAATATTCCGAATGTTGTTTCACGGAAGTATATACTGGTATGAAGGTATGCGCAAACGCTGACGTTCAGCGTCTGTCACAGCTTTGAGTTTGATTGCCGGAGTATGGGCAGTCGTAATATTTTTCCGACCTCCATCCTGAGTCATTCGAGCAATCGATAATGAAGTTTTTTTCGATACTTTCATGTCTTCTTGATTTTAGAGTTCGTTATCAGGCTATGCGCCATTGGTTATTGTGATGCAAAGTTACGACAATTTATTTTATGCCACAAATTTTCAAGCACTTAAAAATTGCACTCGTCACGGCTCTTTCATTTAAAACCGCCTCGTTCTTTCGGAGAGGGTACTATTTTAT
>CAYTLU010000437.1:0-1730 GCA_964438665.1 uncultured Bacteroides sp. | reverse complement strand
ATTATTCGCCGCGCACTAAAGGAACATCCCAAATTCATTGTAGCGGCCACCGATTTGGCCGCCATACAACTTAAAAAAGGGACTCCAGATGAAAGCATCCTTAAGCCGTTTCTCGATGCCGGAGGACGGTTCATCCCGAATGAAACCAGACTGAATCAGGCGCTCTCTTACTTGGATAATGGACATTATCTACAAGCAGACTCTCTATCATCACTGCTTCCGGATGAACCGAAATATCATAAAGCGAAAGTATATACACGAGCCCTTAACGGACACTTCGAAGAAGTGATTCAGGAAATCTCTGAAGATTCACCGATTAATGAAGTAGTACTTCTTTTGGCCATTAAAGCCAATGACAGAGCCTGGGAAAAAGCCCAAGCCCTCGGCACATCTGCACGCGAACACTACGTAAAAGCGATAGCAGCAAACCGTGTCGATCAATATTTTGCGGCCATAAGTAACCTGAAAGCCGCCATTCAACTCGATCCATCGCTGGCAGAAATTGCCGAAATTGACGGTGATATGAATGAGTTATATAAAGAAGTTATTCAGGAAAACGAAGACAATGAAGAATCGCTCAATTAATCCATTGATAATTATGACTCAATATATGCGCACGTTTATCGGCTTATTTATAGCGGCGACCACAATCACAGGAATTCACGCCCAACAGCCGGCGGAGCAACAACAGGAGCAACAACCCATACCGGACACTACGCGCACCAACCCACGTGAACATGTTCAAATCAATGCTCTCGACCATGTGTTGCAGAAAGGCTCAGGCAATGAATATTTTCAACACAAGAAAATTGGCGACCGACTGTTTTTTTCCGCAGACGGAGGGTTCACCATGATGCACTCCAAAGATGCCGTGGCACGGATTAACAGGCCAAAGGTTCAGCTTGGAGTATCTGTCGGCGACTGGTTAACACCGGTTCATGGTGTGAGATTAGGATTAAACGTCGGTGAATACGGAAGCTCTACCGGAGACCCGAGACACATTGGTCTGTCAGCCGATTATCTCATGAACTTGACGTCTCTCTTACATAAAGAAAAACTCGACCGCACTGTTGAAGTGATAGGACTGGCCGGAGGCGAACTGCAAATGGTGAGAAAAGATGGAGGTTGGTCAATGAATCCCGGATTCAGAATAGGCATTCAGACCAGATTCAACGTAAGCCGCTCCACATTCCTTTACATAGAACCGCGCATAGGCATATACACCGACAACATAGACGCAGCAAAATCTGTTCTGGGATATGACTATCAGGCATCGCTAATGTTAGGTCTTGGTTATCGCTTGAACGGAGGCCAAGGATTCCGCTCGATCAGCTCAGAGCCATTCAGTTGTGAGAATTTTGTGGAAAATCTATTCTACGGAATCTCTGCAGGAGCCACATCGTTTTTTACCGAAAACATAGACCACATGTTTTCCCACACCAGACCCATCGGTTCATTATTTGTAGGCAAACAATTCTCATCTTCATCGGCACTCCGTCTGTCGGCAAGCGTAGGATATGCCCAAAACTTCCCGGATCTACGCAGCAAAATGGCTTTGATTGATCTTGATTATCTGCTTGACATTCCGGCACTCTGTCAGGATATGATCCGGACAGACTGTTCCACACCAAATTAGGACTGGGAGCAGTATTATCATACGCCAACGGAGGCGACCACACGCCAAAGAAAATATATCCGGGGCTAGGAGTCAGTCTGCAAGGGGTTTTCAG
>CAYTLU010000436.1:0-2182 GCA_964438665.1 uncultured Bacteroides sp. | reverse complement strand
AACAGCGAGTGCAAGTTTTTCAGACTGTTCTTTAAGAAGTGTCTGTTTCTCGACGCTCTTCTGATAGAGAGTCATGGCATCGCTCACTTCTGCGCTCGCGCTCATCAGAGTATATTCAAAACTGTTCATAGCCTGCTGCTGTTGTATCTTGGCCACCTCCAGACGCGAGATGTTAGCTCCGCGAGAGAACAAAGGCACAGCCAGCGATCCGGCCAGATTGATGAAGAACTCACCGGGATTCTTGATCATAGAGCCCAGCAGATTGGTAAAGCCACCATTGGCTGTGATGTTCAAACCGGGATAGAACGCCGCACGCGCACTGTTGGTCGCATAATATGCCACAGCCATGTCGCGCTCGGCTGCGGCAACGTCAGGGCGCATGGCCAGTTCATACATCGGCACAGACTCGCGGATGATCGAAGGCACGGTCAGCATGGCATCTGCCGACACCTCCCACTGCTGCGGCATCACACCGACGAGAAGCGACATCGTGTTGTACATCTCATCAAGACTAACCTCCAGATCAGTGATTGAAGCGAGAATACCATAGTACTGAGCTTCGCTCTGAACAACAGCCACCTCGGTCACCGTTCCGGCTTCCTTAAGGTCTTTCATTGCCTGCACATTCTTTTCCCAGATGACGGAAGTAGAGCGGCTGACCTCAAGCTGCGCCTTGATTGTGGCAATGCCGTAATAACAGTTGGCCACACCGGCTATGAGTTGCGAACGGACTGCCTGAGCATAATCCTCGCTCTTTTCGAGAGCCACTTCCGCACCACGTTTGGAGTTGAGAAGCTTGCCGAAAACATCGACCTCCCAGCTGACTGACAGCGGAATCTGGTAGCTCCATGACATTGATTGCGACGGATTCATGAAAATCTTGGATCCCGAACCGTTTGGCGCAAGTGCGACAGAGGGAAAATAGCTTAGTTTCGCACCTTTGAGCTGCGCATGGGCTATATCTATATTCAGCTTGGCATTACGAAGATTGGCATTGTTGGCAAGAGCCTGCTCGATCAGCCCGGCAAGAACCGGATCGGTGAACACATCCTGCCAGCGCATATTTCCATAGGCCATCGAGTCAATCTCAGCCTGCTGAGCCTTTTTGTACTCTGCCAGCAGAGCCGTGTCAGACGGCGTCTCATATTTCTTGTAGATGCCGCAGCTGCCAAGCGATGACAGCATGATAGCTGTCACCGCCGGGAGCAATATGATTTTATTCAATTTCATGTCTATTATTGAATTAAAGAAGTTCTATTAACGCGAATACTGCTCTATTTCCTTCTCAAGTTCATGATTGTCTGTATCTCTCCACTTCAGCGGTGTGAATTTCTCCTGAAGATACTGGAATGTGACAAATAGAGCGGGAACTATGAAAATCTGGAACAACATACCGATCAACATACCACCTACAGAACCGGTGCCAAGAGCCTTGTTGCCGTTTGCGCCGACCCCATGAGCAAACATCATAGGCAACAAGCCGATGATCAATGCCAGAGAGGTCATCAGAATCGGTCGCAAACGCGCCACCGCACCGTCAATCGCTGCTTTTGCTACTGACATGCCGTTGCGCCGGCGGTCAAGAGCGAATTCCACGATAAGGATCGCATTCTTGGCCAACAGACCGATAAGCATGATCAGCGCAATCTGAAGATAAATATTATTGGAAATATCGCGGATATCTGCGAAGATGAATGTTCCCATCAAACCGAACGGCACTGAAAGGATAACCGCAAGCGGCAATATATAGCTTTCATACTGTGCCGACAGAAGCAGATAGACGAAGAGCAGACAAAGTCCGAAGATCATCGCAGTAGCGCTGCTGGACGAATTGCCTTCCTCACGCGTCATACCGGCATACTCAAAGCCGTAGCCTGCAGGAAGTGCTTCTTCAGCCACGCGCTCTATCGCGGCAATAGCGTCACCGGAAGAATAACCGGGAGCGGGCTGACCGGATACGGAGATCGACTGGAACATGTTGAATCGGTTGAGCAAGTCAGGGCCATAGACACGTGTCAGCTTCACAAAGTTGCTGATGGAAGCCATCTCACTGCCATTGCGCACCTTGATTTGGTCAAGAGTCTCAGGCGATACACGCGCCTCCGGATTAGCTTGCATCATGACACGATATATCTTGCCGAAGCGGTTGAAGTTCGACACATACATACCGCCATAGTAGCCC
>CAYTLU010000435.1:0-2877 GCA_964438665.1 uncultured Bacteroides sp. | reverse complement strand
GCACCGATCTTGACTGCATTGCTGTTGGGGGCAATGTATCGCAGCGAGAGACCCAACAGGGGATTCATGACCGGTTCGCTGCTGGCTTTCTTCGGTGTCGCCTGTGTGATATTCAACAGTAGTTTTATGTTGGAAGTGAATCCGTTGGGAGATCTGCTGGCATTGCTTGCGGCAGTGTGTTGGGCAGTCTATTCAATCTTGTTGCGTCCGTTGAACGCAATCTACGGCGTGTGGTTTATCACTCGCAAGACCTTTTTCTATGGGATTCTGACGGCATTGCCTTTTTTGGTGGTTGAGCCTGAGCTATGTGATTTATCTGTCCTGTTAAAGCCGGTCGTTATCGGCAATTTGTGCTTCCTGGCTCTCGTATGCTCTGTGCTTGCCTACGTTCTATGGGCGAACGCCATCAAGCGCATAGGAGTCATGAAGAGCGGAAATTATCTGTATGTCAGCCCGATTGTCACGCTTGTCGCCTCGGCTCTCTATCTCGGAGAGAATGTGTCGGTGGTGGGATATATCGGCTGCACGATGATTATGGTTGGGGTGATTCTCAGCGAAAAACTCTCAACCAAGCATAAGTTGTGATGAGTGTTTTATGGCGGGATCTGTCAAATCTCTTTGAGAAAGCTTATCTCGTCCAGTATCTGTCCGGCCGGCCGGCGGGTCAGCCCGCAGTTGCGCGACAGTTCTTTTCGTGCAAGTGTTTCGGTCTCATCCGTGTGGTCATTGATGTGATGCCAGAGCAGCCGCATTGCCGCATAGCGCAGCATGTCGTTATTGTCAGTGGCAATCCGCGATGCCAGTTCAAATGAATAGGGGAGTCGCCGCAGCAGTTTGTGGACAAGGATATCGGTCACTTCCGCAGATGGCGACTGCGATGCCCATTCAATGGCCTCGTCCATCGTAAACCTGTCGGGGTCGATTAGCATGGGGGCAATGAGCAAGCTTTCGCGGGTTGAGGAGTTAGCCCATAGACGGCGTGCAAGATCGTTGTCTGATCCGATTGTTTTGGCAATATCATCAATCTGAGGCAGAACAAGGCCGAAAATTATCCTGAACGGAGAACCGCCACGGCGCAATGTATCAGCCACAACGCCGTTGCGCATGGCAAAGAATTGCCGCTTGATGCTCTGCATGTCATTGAATTCGCTCATAATGCCGCAAATTTAAGCAATTAATGCCGATATGACAATGGTTAGGATGTAAATTAAAATATGAAGTGCGATATGGCCGAAGAAAGGTTGGACAAACCTCTTTAGTTTCAATTATTTTACCTATTTTTGCACCGAAAATATGTGCAAAGTCACGAAAAGTCGGTGTAGTATATGGTTATTGAAAGGAAAAAATACTTGGATTTGCTGATTGCCGGTCAGGGTAATGGGCTGGTGAAAATTGTCACAGGGGGTAGAAGATGCGGCAAGTCATATTTACTGTTCCGCATTTTCCATGATTATCTGCTGGGGCATGGCGTGGATAGGGACCATTTGATTGAATTGTCCTTGGACGAGAGGCGCAACCGCAAGTATTGCAATCCCGACGAGTTGCTTGATTTTGTAGATTCACGCATAAAGGATGACGGAGAGAAGCATTTTGTGATTCTTGATGAAATTCAGCTCGTTGAGGATTTTATTGGCGTATTGCTCAGCCTGATGCACACTCCCAATGTGGAAATATATGTTTCCGGTTCCAATTCAAGGTTTCTATCAAAGGATGTCGTTACCGAGTTCCGTGGCAGGGGACAGGAAATCAGGGTATGGCCTTTGTCTTTTTTTGAATTCTATGAGGCTGTCGGAGGCGATCGTTCACAAGCGTGGAAGGATTATTACACGTTTGGCGGTTTACCGCAGACTCTCTCATTAGATTCCGAACGGACAAAACGTGAATACCTGAAAGACATATACGAAGTAACCTATCTGAAGGATGTGATTGATCGTAACCATATCCGCAATACGGAGGGATTACGTCAGTTGGTACAGATTCTGGCTTCAGGAATTGGCTCTTCCACCAATGCAGCGAGAATAAGCAATACATTCCGGTCTGTCAGCCGGATTAAAATATCGGACAAGACAATCAACGATTACATAGGCTATGTCCAAGAGGCATTCCTTATCGAAGAGGCATTGAGGTATGATGTCAAAGGAAGAAAATATATCGGTACTGAAACGAAATATTATTTCTGTGATCTTGGGCTTAGAAACATCATTCTGAATTTCAGACAGCAGGAAGAAACCCATATCATGGAAAACATCATCTATAACGAATTGCGTATGCGCGGCTATCTTGTAGATGTAGGATTGGTTGAATGCTGGTTTACAGATGAAAACAACACCCGGAAACGGAGTGGTCTGGAAGTGGATTTTGTTGTCAACAATGGTGCTGAACGCCTTTACATCCAGTCTGCATTCAAGATGCCGGATGAGTTGAAAGAGAAACAGGAACGTCGCTCGCTGCTTAACATCGGAGACAATTTCAGAAAAATGATAGTTGTAAAAGACGATATTAAGAGAAAAACGGATGAAGATGGAATTGTCACTATCGGATTGTTCGACTTCCTGCTCGATAAGCAGAGTGTGGAAAAAGTCATGTAGGTGACAGGCAAGTGTCGGCTTCAAAAAATGGAAACTGACAACATCCGCGTTGTCTATCTTGCATATATACGAGGGCGGCGGAGTTTCCGCCGTTTACTTTCCGCATCGCCGGCGACCGCAGTTTTAAGAACGAATTTGCAAAAGCGGCTGTAAGAAAATTGCAATATTCTGATATTTTATTAACTTTGTGGCGCATATCGTCTGCAGAGGCTCGGCAAGGGCTGAAAGAGGCGGTGTGCAATACACAATTATATGAAAGGCGTTTACTTATACGCTCTTTCCTGACATC
>CAYTLU010000434.1:0-8038 GCA_964438665.1 uncultured Bacteroides sp. | reverse complement strand
CTCGGGGTCGGCGGGATGGGCCGGAGCGTCGTCGTAGAGCGAGACGACGATCTTGAGGTTGCGGAAGATGGGGTCGTCGGCGAAGACCTTGCGCAGATAGACCGGCACGATGGAGGAGATCCAGCCGTGACAGTGGACGATCGTAGGCTCCCAGCGCAGTTTTTTGACCGTCTCCAACACGCCGCGGGCAAAGAAGATAGCCCGCTCGTCGTTGTCCTCGAAGGGCGTACCGTTCTGGTCGCCGAGCAGGGATTTGCGCGAGAAGAAGTCGTCGTTGTCGATGAAGTAGATCTGGATGCGGATCGAGGGTATGGAGGCGACCTTGATGATCAGCTGGTGATCGTTATCGTTGATAATGAGGTTCATACCCGAGAGTCGGATCACTTCGTGGAGTTGGTGGCGGCGTTCGTTGATCGAGCCGTAACGCGGCATGAAGGTTCGCGTCTCATTGCCGTGCTCCTGCATGGCCTGCAACAGATCCCGACAGTGCTGGCTCTGCTCGCTATCCGGCACATAAGGAGAGATCTCCTGGCAGATGTAGAGTATCTTGTTCGACATCTTCTTTCGGTTCATTTTCAAGACCCTTCCTCC
The DNA here is from genome assembly GCA_964438665.1 of uncultured Bacteroides sp. Taxonomy (GTDB): domain Bacteria; phylum Bacteroidota; class Bacteroidia; order Bacteroidales; family Muribaculaceae; genus Paramuribaculum. The sequence continues at coordinate 7,447 of CAYTLU010000434.1, read as the reverse complement.
GTCCCGCCGTGTTGAAAAGCCTCCCAACAGCGACACTCGGCTTTCCGAAAGGCCGTTAATTTCTTGCAAAGATAGTGATTTTTTCTGAATTTCGGATCGTTTCGCCCAAATATCGCTCCGAATCACTTTCCAAACCGCTCTGTGCCGACCCTGCGCGTGGGCGGCGTGAGCGCTTTGGTCTCGGCTATCTTCAAAATGTATATGTCGTATAGATCCGCTACCCTAATACTTGCGTCTAAATATCAGCGTAAAGAAGAAAAGGATCAGCAGCATAAAGGTGCAACAAATTGTACGAAATCCCGTTACCGGCGTCGCAAGATATTCACGGAAGGGATACATCTCATTCATAAGACAGGAGGCATCCCAAATGGCCGAAAACAGCGTCAAACTCGTTATGACAAAGAGCAATTTGTTCATCTTGGAATCGGCGCGTTTTTCGTGAATCATGTTTTGTCGCTCGATCCGCTCATAAATGCGCTTTTTTTCAGGCTCTATTTCCAAAGCATTGTAGATGTGAGTGTTAATCAGTCGAGGCAAGAAATTGTACGAGATGTCGGGAAAATAGTATTTCCCCTCGAAGGTGTCGTAATTCTCGTTGATCATCGAACGGTCGCTCTTCTTGCGCCAGGTATACCCGGGTTCGTAGTTCTTGTTAAGGTCAAAAAGAAATACTTTGACAAAGAGGCCATACAGGTATATCATGCCGAAGTAGTTGTCGATCCAGTTATTCCGGCAATACAAAGATACATCCCTGCCTATTATGGTAAAAGTGTCGAACAACGAAAGGGCCTTCCAATTGTTGTATACCGAAATGCTGTTGTTCTTTACAATATGATCAAAATATTCACGACTGGGCGCATCCGGAGCGGTCATATCGTGGTTGGCGACAAGCGAAAGCGTTCCCAATTCATACAAAAGCATGTCGCTGATATCGGAGGTCGGCTTCTGCTCGTCGATCTCCGCTATCTGGAATAATTTGAATTTATTGCCGTGGAGCAGCAGCCCTTCGTATTGATTTAAGGATTTTGAAGGTGCAGCGGAGCGTTGGATCGAACGGTAAATCTCCATAATGGGCTCAATGGCAACATCTATGAAGGGTTTCAGAAGATGATCATCACGACCGTAATCCAGAATATTTCGCAGTTTCGACATGACCAGCGTAATATGGTTGTGGTCGTCCGACACCATCGCTACATTGATGTTAAACAATACGATGTCGCATGGACAGAGACAAATGCCCAGGCGCTCCACCGTAAGATTGTACAATGCTCCATCGAGTGTTAGTTTAACGTGCGGCTGTGCAGGAGTATATTCGTAACGGTCAAACCCGTCTATATGCTCACTCTTGCTGCCATGACAAATATTATAGAATTTGGAGTAGTAAAAATGGTGGCCCAGTTTACGCTCGCTTTCGCTCTTTTTGACACTTCGCCATGCGGGGTTGATAGACACGGGGGAAATGAGGTTGCCTCTTGTCAGGAAATTACCGCATAATATACCGGTGTAACGCATTGGTGATTGATAATTGGGATTAATTACACCACAAAGATACATATTTTTTGCGAGAATAAGAAGCTGTTTGAATTTGTGAGCGATTTTTTATTATAGCAGATTTTCGAGTCAGTTTTGGCATTTGAAGAGGGAGCGCAGCCGTAGCTGCGTGACCGATGAGAAGGGCAAAAATGGCCGAAAAGATGCTGTAAGAAAAAAGTGCGCATAAATTTATACAGCTTCTAACGTTTTTGATTCTTTTTGTGCAAAAAAAGAGTAACTTTGTATGACTGAAACAGAAGAAATTTCAAATTAAAACTCCGGCTGGAATATAAATTTACGCTCAAATTATATATGTCACAATACCCCTTACTACGAAACTACGCTCCGGAAATTGCAGCGGCTCACCATAAGATTATCGACCGGGCGATTCATAAATTGCCGTTCAGTCTTGCCTATCCCGTGGATGCACTATACAAAGGCATCGGGAAAGAAGATTACGACAAAGCGATGATTATTGCACTCGATTTCATCGAGGTAACCATCCAGTGGCTCTCCATGTTTTTGCTTGTAAAATTGATCAATCACGAGTCATTGTCGTCCAAGAGTTCCAACAATCTGTTGAAAGCAATTAAGAAGATAGATACCAAACGCCCGCTCTCTATGGGCGATTGGATCAATGAGATATTCATTCCGCTGGCGATGACGGCCAAAACGGAATTGCACGAAGATGAGCTGTCCAAATCGTTGGTGTCGAACCTGTTTAAGGGTAGTGCCTGTACGCTTTTGGGCGACAAGCACGAACCAAGTATCGTCAAGATTCGCAATGAGTATAAAGGTCACAGCACAACGCTCTCCCAAGATTTATACCGCAGTGTGGTTTATACCATTGAACCTCACATTATTTCGCTGTTAAATGCCGTCATGCCGTTATGCGACGGCGAATTTGCGTCTGTGGATTCCGCCGGTATCGTACATAACCACCAGGGAGTACAGGCGCAGGTCCTCGACAAGCCCCAAAACAAGGAGCTGAAGGCAAACCACTACTATGTTACGATGAGCACCCCCGAGGGGGAGGAGACATACGATCTCTTTCCGCTGATATACAGCTCGGAGGAGGACTATATCTACATTTTCCAGACCTTGGGAGAGGATAATATAACATACATCTCTTCAAATATTAACGCGCCGCGAGTTCATCATGACAACTATAATGATGCATTCGACAAATTGTTGCAACAGGTCGACAAATCGTTTGACATCTCAAAGGAAAAGAATTGGGACGATATTCAACAATCCATGACCATCGAGTCGAAACAGTATCTTGAAAGGGTTTACAACGAGAAGAAATACAATCGAGAGTTGTTCGTCAATCACCGCCATTTGAGCCGGATGCTTCAAAGTTTCTATGACAGCGAACAACCTATTCTCCCTCTTTTGGGCGAGGCCGGACAGGGGAAAACCAATCAGCTGTGCTATTGGGCCGAAGAACATCTGTCGCAAAAAGACGGAGTCATTATATTCAGCAGCAGCGATTTTGCCATTATGACTCTTGAAGAGCGAATAAGAAAGATTTTTGGATACAGCCCGCGTCGTGATATTCGCAAAATCATAGATATGATGCACGAAAAAGCGAAGCAAAGTGACAAGAATATCTATATCTTCTTCGATGCGCTTAACGAGTGTCTTTCCTATTCGGGCAATTCAGAGGAGGAGGGCCCCTTGGCTCTGTATAACGACATATACAGATTGTTTGTTGGGTCCGATTCGGCGAACGCTCTTTCGCGATATACAAACGTCAAGATCGTCTTTACTTGTCGGGATTATACATGGAAATCGTTGTTCGGAGGCATAATGGAGCGCGATAACCATCGTCTGTTTATGGGAACGGATGACAATCCCACTACCGTCAGGGGCTTCAATCAAGAGGAATTGGCAACGGCATACAAAGTCTATCAGAATCTGTATCAGATGGATACTCCTTTTGAGGAGCTTAGCCGTATGGCATCCGTGCGCCTGAAAGATCCATTGGTATTGAAGATCGCCTCTTCCAACTACCTAAGCCGAAGATTGCCGGAGGACATACACAGTTATGCGTCTATCGCCCTGTTCGACAAGATGTTCAGCGATATGGAACATTCGTATGCGGGCCACAAGCAGGGGGCGATACTGAAATCTATTGGCGGCTACATCCTCGACAAGTATCTTTGCGGGCAGGCCGTCGACAACATTCCGGAGGATATGCTGCATGAGGCGTATGACACTCCGGAATCTCCGCTGCACGAACTCTCCCACCTGATCTATAAACAGGACGGCACGACGGTGGCTTACGGTGAATTGATCAATCGTCCGGACAGACCGATACTTCGTCTTGTGGATATTGTCGGCAGCACCTGCAAATCACTGCAATTCATCTATGAACGATTTTTGGAGTATGTGATGGCCTGCATATATGTCGAGCGCCACAGGACGGGATTGAGTCATACGGAAGCCATACCTTCACAGACTGTCGTCGAAAGTTTGCAGAGCGGAAAAACGAATGTGGTATTCATCGGTGCGATGCGAAATGCTTTGATTATAGACTTGCTGCGCACGCATGATTATTCCACCCTCCTTACACTTATTCGCGATTACAGCAGCGACATCGAGGTTGCCGCATTGGTGAACGATGTCTGCAACACACTCATTTGCGAGAATTACGAGAGTGAAATATTCTCGCTCGTAGCGTATCTGTTAGACGCAAATTTAGATGACGGAGCGATTGTTACGCAACAGCTTAACAATCTGACACGCAAAATCGACAAGGGTGAGGCCAACAGCGAAATTATCGAACAATACCGAAAGCTGCACGGTCGTCTCGAACCAATCATACATCTTCGCCAGATGGCAATGGTCAATATCTTCAACGGGCTTTTGCTTACCGATTATTTCAACGAGTCGTTATACACCCGTCAGCCGATGAACCTTGTGTGGCGCTTGGTGTGCGACCCGATCAAGGAGGTCGGAAATGATGCCTGTCTGTATGTGTATTACCTGAACAATCGTCACCACACGCTCGGTTTTACCCCGCTGAACAAAAATCTTACCGAATATATAGTAGGAGAGATGTATGCCTGGATCAAGGCGCGAAGTCTTGTCACCAACGCCGCAATTGGCCGCTATCGAAGACGAATGATCATTTTCCTCGAATCGGCGGTGCGTATCACCACGCTGCTTATCATTGATTCATTGCTGTCCCGCACGGAAGAAGGACGCAAGCGTGTGATTGATCTGTTGGGGCAGATACGCGACATCATGTACTATATAAGCGGACACTGGTTGCTTATAAAGATACTTATGCCGTTCCTCCAGCTGATTATGCGGACACAGATCACCTTTCAAAAGGTGTATGTGAACAATGCCATTGAGTATCAATGTTTCTGGGATGACAACTTCATTCAGAAAAGTGTTCCCGGGAAGGAGTGGGACAGGGCTTCATTGCACAAATGCCTTCCTTTCTTAACCTATAATGTCGCAACCGACGAGCGGCGGAAGGAGCTGGACGAGGAGTTTAAGGAATTTCACGATACGATTAAGTCGTGCTATACCAAGGGGGACAGTTTTAGCTATTTTGTTGTCGAGCGCATGTTGATCGTTATGGGTACGGGATGCTGGGACAATGTATGGAGCCTGTATAACGAACATCTGTTCAACGTATGCCACAGCAGCAAGTGGCGCGATTATTCCCAGATGTCCCTTCTGTACAACCTTTTCCATACGGGAATAAACATAGAACTCAAACCGGAACTCATAGAATTATACGCACGGGAGGCCGAGGACTGGACCTTGCGTTGCAGAGGCGAATTCAAGGCTCCAAATAGCGAAAAAGCAAATTCAAAAGGCGTCTACAAACGCAATGTTATGAGCTGGTATGGAGCACTCTACTGCACCCATTCAGGCGATAATAAACCTCTCGAGGGTGACAGCCGATGCGTGCCACTGTTCTACAAACTCTTAGACAGAGCTATTGATACGGCGGACAAGGAGCTGCTCTTCCATCTTATGGAGAATATTTCGGAGCTGGTTACCGATTTCGGTTTTGTGCAAACGGCGCTGTCGTTAGTCTACTATATTCTCTATCGTATTGACAATGAAGAACTGTTGGCGAAGATTGACCGTGTGGAGCTCGATCGTGACGGTGTGTACAGCAACGACACCTCTTCGTTGGTCGGCAATCTGCTCAGTACGACCAAAAACTATTATCCCGTAGCGGTCGATACCTTTCTTAAACGCGACATAGCAAGACTAAAATTCCCCAATATTGAGCAGTATCGCGAGGATATTCTGAATTATAACCCAAGCGGAGAGACACTTTCGGATCTGCTCACGCACAAGTTCGGCAAGTTTGTAGTGTGGTCATTAATGTACGAGCCGGAGGTGAATTCTTTTGCCTGTCGTGCCGTTGAGGGCGCTGTTGAGGCCAAGAGTTGCTTCGATTGGTATGACAAAACGGTAAGATTGGCGTTCAAATCGCTCTTCAAAATTAATGTGTAATTGTTTGTTCAAAAAAACATTTGGTTGTATTTTTGCAGTGGATATAGACTACGAAGTATGTTAAAAAAGAGTGTTAAGTATCTATTATTAATTGTGTTTTTTGCGCTTGGTTGGATTGTTTTGTCCGGCGTGTACGCAATGATTTTATTTGGTACGGATCGAATGAAAAAGGATATTGCAATTACCGCACATCGCGGCGGTGCAGGCTATGGCCCCGAAAACAGTATTTCGTGTATACGCAGATCGCTCGAGGCGGGGATACCGTCAATCGAGATTGATGTTCAGCTGTCAAAAGACGGTCATCTTGTAGTATGTCACGACTCCACGGTAGATCGAACGACAAACGGATCGGGAAGAATATCGGACTTGACATTGGCGGAGCTCGAATCGCTGCACTTGGTATCGAAAGAGGGAGATGAGCTTGAAGAGGGTTTGCCGCTCTTGGCAGATGTGCTCAAACTTATTGATGGCAAAGCCCATCTGCTGCTCGAAATAAAGTGTCCGAAGGAGGTAGATTACAAAGCGCTTAATTCAGCGGTTGTGAATGAGTTCAAGGAGCATGGAAATGTAGATTGGGTAACCGTTCAGTCATTTAGTGATGAGACGCTTGAAGACATGCATGAACAGTTGCCGACGATGCGTCTTGAAAAACTGGCATTTTTTAAGGTTCTGTGGCTGCCCTATATTTTTGACGGCAAGTTCAGATATTTCAACACCGAGCGATACAGCCATGTAGAATCGTTAAATTTCTTCTATGGTGGAATTTCGCAGTCGTTTGTTGAAGCGCTCCATGCAGCGGGTAAGCGGGTGCGTGTGTGGACTTTGAACAAACCGGCCCGACTCCCCAACCTGTCGGTTGATGGAATCATAACCGATTACCCCGACTTAATGATGTCGCATTTCAACGCAGAATCCCCGAAATAGGTTTATAATCGGCACTTTGCAGAGCAACAGTATTATTCTGCTTGCCGTTACCGGCGGTTTTGTATGATCTTCCTTGGAGCAACAGCCTTCTAAAATGTAGGCCGCGCCAACAGTTGTCCATGCAATTGCAATGAGGTTGAAATTGATTTAGGCCCTCTCTGCCGGCCCTCCCTCTGCGAGGACGGCGGAAAATCGGCGGGCGCGGGGGTCGGGAAGGGGTACGGAATGGGGCGGCCGGAAAATGAAAAACACCGTAAATTTTTCATTTACAGTGTTTCATCAGCCTTTTACCATTCGAGAAGTGATCCCGCTGGGGCTCGAACCCAGGACCCCAACATTAAAAGTGTTGTGCTCTACCTGCTGAGCTACGAGATCGCCTGACGCCATCGACGAATAATTCGCTTTGGCGGTGCAAATGTAGGGAATTTTTTTGTTTTACCTAAATAAAAAGATTATTTTGTGCATGTTTTTATGCTACAACTAAACTGTAACCATTTAT
>CAYTLU010000433.1:0-4884 GCA_964438665.1 uncultured Bacteroides sp. | reverse complement strand
TCCGATTTAGGACAAGTAAACATACCACTTGAAAGAGAAAATGCACGTAGTGCAAAATTCGGTAAAAATAACGATGGGGTTACAGTATACCACAAAAGAGATAAACCGCAATATGCGGATTAAGTGCTCGGGCCTCGGCGTCCACGAGCTGCGAGGTGTCGCCGGCTTTGTTAAACTGGTAGGCGTACACAATGCGAATCAAATGTTGCGGCGGGCCTTTGCCTGTCGTGGCGACAAGTGCGTCTGCAAACTCCGTCGGGGTGTCAAAATAACATTTTACTACAAATGACGAGACGAAAAAATACGTTGCCCGTAGGACTGTGGCGAGATGAGCAGACGGGCAAAATCGGGATGGATAGATGCCCGAAATGTCATCGAGAGAACTATTGCATGAACGTACTACTCGGCATCTGCACTTGGTGCGGATACGATGCAAACAAGGATTTTGAACAACAGGAAACGAATAAACATGGAGCAAATGACAATCGCACAGCTGGGAGTGCTTTATAACGAGGTTCTCCCGAACCCAACAGACAATGAGGTGGCCGAAACCATCGAAAAGATTGAGATTCGTCTGGCCGATCCTGCCATAAGCAAGCCGTGCAATCTTGCAGTCAAAGAAGGATATGAAATGGCTCTCTCGATATTGAGAACAGGCCAAAATACCTACGATGGAATCGAGGAGCTAAAAACTACGCAAGGTCGTTGCCTTGCAGCTTTGGCCGTCGATTACCTGAACGGACGTTGCCGTCAATCAGTGCTTCTGGGAGTACCAATTAAAAAAGTGTGAACGATGACAGAGATGTTGCAACAGATGCGGGATGTATTCGCCGCGTTCATAGATTCAGCTCAAAAACTTTCGGAGACTACATCGGAGTATAATGCTATATTCAAGCCGAAACTGACCGATCTTTCGCTGATTCCGAGACTATACGAATGGTATTGTCAATGCGCAGATAAATCTGGATTCAAGACCGACAAGAACGGCAGAAAAAAGCAGTTTGTATTCATTGTGCTGATTTATTTCTCACCAGCATCTATATTTGGAGGAGAAGTTCGCAAAGAGCTACGAAATGCTATTGCTGATATTTTCGGAATAAAGGGCATAGGTATATACCGAATGCGTGATAAAGCCGTCGCGTGGCAAAACACCTACAAAACCTTTGCGGCCGAGACAGACAAGGCATATCGGCACATCGACGCTCTGCTCTCTGACAATGGATTTATCGAGGCATAAAAAATGAGCTCTTTGACATTAACTCGGCATTTTCTTCCTGCGAAATCTTTATGTATTTAAGGAAAGATTTTTCACTCTTATGACCCGTAATATACATAATAGATATAGTAGGAATACCTGCCTTATACATATTCGTCGCTGCGCTGCGGCGGGCGGTGTGCGTGGTAATCATGTCGCACTTTTCCCAGAATCCCGACACAGATCGGCCGTCGATGAGCTTTACGCCTTCGGCCATCTTCGTGATTCCTGCGCAGCGGGCCACCTCTTTAATGTGCCGATTGATTTTCTGCTCCGAGATGGGAGTTGCCAAATCAAAACCGCTGTCAATAATCTCGCGCAATGTGGGATGTATCGGTATGATAACAGCTGCGCCTGTTTTCTTGGTTGTTATTTTGATGTAGTCTCCATCTACATTTATGTCTGTCATGCGGTTGTAATCAGACACGCGGAGGCCGGTATATGCACCTATGAGGAATTTATTACGCACCAGATTGAGGGTGTCTATTTTGAGTTTCATTTTATGCGGAGACAGGTTTGCAAGATTCGGATATGCGCCGATAATAACTTCGGGCGTGAACTCGACTCTGTGAATTTGCTCCAATTCCTCAATGGTCAGATAGATCGTTTTTGGCGACCGCTGGGCCGTTGAAAATCCCCGTTTGTCGGTCTCGTACAGATTGTGCAATTTATCCACATCTCGCGCATCTCTGTATATCAGCTTTACATTTTTGGCGATGGTCGCAAAGTAGTTCTCGGAATATCCTGCCCCGATGATGAACTTGCGCAGGCGGTTGTAGAACTGCATACCGATGTCCTCGAATCGCAAATGAATGTGGTGTTTTTTCTCGAACTCCACTAATTTATTGTAGGTCGTCAGATACTGCTTGGCGGTGTTATGCTTGCCGGACTGTTCGCGTCGCTCGGCATAGATTTTTGCATACTGGACGAATAGCACCTCATTTTTGCCGGCAGCACCATTCAGTATATCCTCGACTCGCTCCCAAAATTCGCTATTGAGCAACACTCGGCCGCGCTCTGTCATCTCATCGCAGACGGAATCACAGGCCTTTTTGATTTTTCGCAGACGAATGTTAATACTGTGTGCCGATGGGTAATCCTTGACCTCGCGGCAGGCTTGACTATCTACATTCCAATTCTTGACCTCAACGCTGACCCCGGTCGAATGTTTGTAGCGTTCGCCGCTGTATCTGACGATTGCGAACACAACGGACGATTTTCCCGATTTGTCTTTCAGGTAAAATCCTGTTGCCATATTGTCGTTTGTTTTTGTTGAGACAAAGATAGCAAAGGGGAACGAATAGGGGAACAAATAAATAGAAAAATGTATCTAATTTCCATCAAAGAACAAAAAAACATCGCTCCATCTTGTTGAGGGAGCGATGTTTCAGAAACAATGTTTCAATTTGTGTACCCAGAGCCGTGGTAGATATTTGTTCGCATTATCAATATATTACAAATTTAAGGGGAACAAAAAGGGGAACACTCACACCGCAAAAAAAAGTTTGATGACAGAGAGTATCTTTTTCCGATAGATAAAAGCGATAAGGGCCAGCAGCGCCCAAAAGCCGCGCATTTGTGTCTGCTGCCACCAGGTCAACTCTCGTTCGACTTCGACGATTTTTTCAACCTCGACATCCCGATCACGATAAACAATGCTGTCTCGATATTCGATCGGCCTTTCCGTCGGTATTTTCAGGTCGTCTGTTTTGTTTTCGAGAGAGTGTGTCAGCGAACCGTCGGGGTTGATTCTTATGTCCGATACCGCCGTCGTGGTTTCGAGGTGGCTTGAATCGGTACGCACGGTCTGGTCTGTTCGCTCGGCTGGCAGTCGTATCCGCATCGTGTCGCGAACCCAAATTGTATGATGTCGGATTTGCACATGCAGGCTGTCCCGTGCGCCGGTCGATGTTGTCAGATGCCGGCACGGGCAGCAGCCAACGAACAGGGCGCAGATTATTACGCAATCGGTTACAAATTGGAACCGTTTCATATCCACGCGAAGATTTGGATGATGAGACCTCCGGCGATAGTATAGGCCAAGTCGAGCCAATCGAACCCGCCGTAGTTTATCTCGTCGTACACCTCTTTGGCGAAGCCAATCACAACAACCGGCAAGAAGCACCACAACCTCCCAGTCGGGATTACCAATGCCACGAATGCCGCGATAATCATACCTGCGATAAAGTGTAGGAACTTGTCCGTCTTTATCTGCGAAAGCCACGAAAGAATCTTCTTATATAGTTCCAATAAGAAGATGAACAGTTGTTTTTTCATTACTTTGAAAATTTGATGTTATTGATTCGGTTTTTCCAGCCTCGTATGAATCGGGACTGGGTTGGGTTTCGGCGTAAAATGTCATCGACAAAGGTCAGCCGTGCGGAGCGAATCCGGTCGAACAACTCACGCGGATTTGCCGAGTTGATTGCCGCGATGGTTTGGGGCCCGACAACTCCATCAACGGTGGTATTGAGGATTCGTTGTACTTGTTTGATGGACGTCTTCGTGCCGGAAGCCCACGCCCAATCGACGACGATGTTCGCGATGGATTGGTTGGCGATATAGTCAGCCTGCCACGGATTCCAATAGCCAGCCTTGAAGATCGTGATCCACTGTTCGTCGGTCAGTGCTTTCAGTTGCTCCACCGAGGCATCTTTGCCGTAGAATCGCCGGAACGTTCCGAGCGTGATTCCTTTGTTGGTCGCCCCGCCCCTGTCGAGCGGGTCGTTTACGAACCCGCCCTCCCATTTCAGGATAAAGGACTGCAATAATTCTGCTCGTGCCATAATTATTTGTATTCGGGTAAAATGTACTGAATGTGGTCGGCTGCTTCCTGCAACTGCTGCCGGAGCGATGACGGATGCAACTCTTGGGTGTGAGTGAAGCCGCAGAATATCGACCCTATCCAATCGTGCTCGTCGTCGGCCAGTCGTTTCACTACGACCGAGCAGCAGCCATTGGTCGTCATAATAGCCCGAGCCCGTTTGTCCTTTACCTCGGTCTCGATGTTCCGGTAAAACAGAAAATCGCGAGATGCAAGTTCGGCGGCGAATGCTGCCACGTCTGCCATTGGCAGGCGTTGAATACACGGCTTGATTGCCGACACCCCATTTCGCTTTACCTCCAACGACACCGACAAATACAGGTTATTCGTCAGCGGATGCGGTTGGATAATATACACTCGGTCGGCTTCGAGCTCGTGAAGCAGCTGCCACAATGCACCGTAAATTTTGGCGATATTATCGCTGCGCTTGGCAGATTTAGCCTCCTCCTCGACTTTCCACCGTTCGATCTTCAGGTCAGTCATCTTGTTCTTGCTGTACTGATTGTAAGCGAACCACGCGGCGATAATAGTTCCGATGGCGCTGATGATTGAGGGTAAATACTCCATTGCCTAATATGATTTGTTTTTATTATTTACACATTATCCCATTTTGTTCCGTCAGTTGTCTTTTGAAGACCGTCTGCCGTTACGCGAAATCCTTTATTCCCAATCATAACTGTAAAACCATCGGTAGAGTGCATTCGCATATAGTTAGCATTGTAGATAGCCATAATGCCGTCTTTTGCAATGATCATTTCGGTTTTGGTTGTGATTGCTTGTATCGCTTGCGCAGCCATATAGAATG
>CAYTLU010000432.1:0-2269 GCA_964438665.1 uncultured Bacteroides sp. | reverse complement strand
GCATGTGAGGCCGAGGGGGAACGTATCCGTAGTGCGGTCCGCCGTGGTGGTGATGGTGGTGAGCCGGCGGGGGTGTGGGATGATAACCGCCGTGGTTGTGGCCGTGGTGGTTGTCGTAATTGTTGTAATTATCGTGATGATATCCGGGATGATTGCTCGGACGACTGCCGGAGTTGCCGTTATAGTTGTTGTTGGGGCGGTTTCCGGAGTTATAGTCGCCGTTAGGGCGACTCCCGGAGTTATAGTTGCCGTTAGGACGACTTCCGGAGTTGTTATTACCGCTGCCGGGGCGTGACGAAGAACTTTGGGTTGTCGGACGATTGGTGGTTTGGTTGGTATTATTATTGCGACCGCGCGCCAGTAGCTCGGGTGAATACATTCCGGCTCCGCCAAGAAGTATTGCGAGGAGTATAACTATCTTTTTCATTGCAGTAAAAATTTAAAGGCCAAACTTTCGGTTCTTTATAAAATAGACATCTCCAAAACGAATAAGTTTAGATGCTATTATTATAATAAATGTTAACAATTCGTAGACTTGTCGTTAACAATTGCTGTGTAACTGTTTAATATTTATCTGGTTTCATCTGATGGCATTTCTTGAATAATCTCGCCCTTAAGTAACTTACCGTTTGCGTGTTTATTGCGTTTGATTCCATCGCTCCCCCATGTACCCCATTGTTTGAAGAAAAAGGCAGAGTTCCGATTCTCGCATTGCTTTTTTATATCCCATACCCATTCTTCACGCATAGGACGAGCTTTCGGCCCACTTTCTCCTCCGACAATCACCCACTCAATGCCGTCAAGATTCAGTTTGCCAAGCGATTCCAATAAAGGCTCGCAAGAGAGAAAATGAACAGAAGCCGGAATGTTTCGTAATAGGTCTATTCTGAATTTAGAGCTCTCTGCTTCAACTGTCACACCTATCCAAACATTTGCAGGGACACTACGAGTAGAAAAGTACTCCGCCATTCGTTCGGCACGTTTTGTCAAAATTTGATAGCGATGATGTGGTGTGCGTAAGATTGTTCGGAATATCCTATCGACAAATTCAAATGGCACATTTTCGTGGAAAATATCACTCATTGAACAGACAAAGATATTGTGCGCTTTTTTCCACGCAAGTGGCTCGTCCAAACAGTCTTCATGTAAAGCCAACTTGAACTCATTAGAGTACTTTTTCACACCCATTGCGTATAATCGGCGCGACATGACTTCTGCGTAACAATGCGTGCATCCTGCCGAATGTTTTGTGCAACCGGTTATCGGATTCCATGTTTTATCGGTCCATTCTATCTTTGTGGATTTCATCACTTTCTGTTTTTCTTTCCAACTATTTCGGATGCGATTTTTACTCCGGTTTCATTATGCGAGGCAAACACAAAATGAAATATCGGGCAATTAGTAGAGTTTCTCAATACGAGCGGTTCTTTGATGACGTGAGCGAACTCTTTACCAAGCAAGTCCATATATAGCTTTGCTATTCGGCTTATTGTATTATCACGTTTCTGCTGTCGAGTAATTTCTCCAAAAAGGCTCTGTTCGGTTACCTTCGTGTAGAAATAATTCTGAATCTCTTGGATTGGCATTCCGAACAAATTCTCCATCCGTTCCGGGCACATAATCTTTCCGCGTCGAGTAAGCAACCGATTAATGATGACTCCGCTTGGTACAAGAATCCATAGGTCAATATGCTTGATAGCTTTGAGAGCCCGAATTGTTTCCCAACTCAATTGCATCCCAAAAGGGTCGAGTAAAACCAAAGCGGCGCAGTTTGGGTGTTCTTTGGCATAATTGACTAATTCCAAAATTTTCTCATTTGCATCGCCGGGCTTAAATGCCATGCATTTAGCTTTTTCGGGAAAAATATTCTTGAGCCTTTCTTCCAATGAATGCAATGACTTTTCGTTTTTATCAACGAAATAGAAATAGTTGAATGAAAAACCGTCACTTTCTATTCCGAGAACGCGTTCTGCTGCTCCTTTATAAGAAGACTGTTCTGTTATTTCGGCTATTTCATCATCACCAAAAAGTGTAGCTTCATTATCAACTGAATCTTCAGGGATTGCCTCACGACTACCGCTACCGGCAAATGCGTCAAAATAGAATAATCTCCAACCGTTTTCAGTCGCATACCTTTTCATTATAGTCAGATAAGCATAGACATACTTTTCAAAGGCATCAAGCTTCTCTTCAGTCCACGCGCCGCCCCAATTAGTTAGGGGTTCACAGGCCATCGAAACGGCTTCTTCCGATAATTCGTATTCTTTAG
>CAYTLU010000431.1:0-1922 GCA_964438665.1 uncultured Bacteroides sp. | reverse complement strand
TTGTTTGGTGCTTGGGGTAAGACCGGAATCAATTGCTTTGTGTTGATCACGGGATATTTCATGTGCAAGTCATCCATCTCTCTTAAGAAATTCATAAAGCTATATTTGCAAATCGCGTTTTACGGGGTGGTAATCTATGGGATATTTTGCATTTCAGGCAAGGATTCGTTTTCGCCGTTCAAGCTGTTTTGGTCGATTTGGCCTGTCAAATCAATATCTTTTGACTTTGTAAGTTGCTTTCTGATATTTTACTTATTCATACCCGTTCTGAATATTCTCGTAAATTCGATGACCCGAAGATTGCACAAATATCTCGTTGTGGCAATTGTTGCGATAATGTCCGTACTACCCTCGTTATCGAGAATAAAAGTAATGCACGATTATGTGTTTTGGTTTATGGCGCTTTACATGATAGCATCCTACATCCGCTTGTATGGGATATTTCCTAAAATCAGCCATAGACAATGGGGGATTCTGACCATAGCGTTTGTGACGATCGGTTCGCTATCCGTGCTTATTATGAGTGGATGTTACCGTGCCGGATACGCTTCAAATTATAATCCGTATTTCTTCGTGGCAGACAGCAATAAGTTTTTAGCTGTTGCCATTGCCGTCTGCTCTTTTATGTATTTCAAGGACTTAAAGATCCCCTACTCCCGATTGATAAATTTAGTCGGAGCATCCACCTTCGGGGTTTTGTTGATCCACGCCAATTCCGACACTATGCGTCAATGGTTGTGGCGGGAAACGGTCGATTGCATTGGCCATTTTGGTGATTCTGTATTTTGGACGCTGGGATACGCAATGATGTCGGTTTCGATCATCTTTACAATTTGTGCTTTGATAGACATTTTCAGGGCTAAATATTTAGAGCCCCGAGCACTTGACTTTATTTACAACAAGTCAAAACATATATTTAATCGACTGCAAATCGCGTATAAGAAATCGGAACGATAATGAATAACAGCAAGCAAATAACCGTAACATCGCCGTTACTACCCTCTCTGGAGGAGTTTAATGACATGCTCAAACAGATTTGGGAGTGCAAATGGATTACGAATAACGGGCAGTTCCACAAACAACTCGAAAAGGAGCTGGCAGAATATCTCAAAGTACCATATATCAGTCTGTTCACAAATGGAACGCTGCCTTTGATTACCGCCTTGCAGGCGCTTCGTATAACAGGAGAGGTCATTACAACGCCTTACAGTTTTGTAGCGACCACACACTCTCTTTGGTGGAATGGGATTAAGCCGGTATTTGTAGATGTTGATCCCTCTAACTGCGGTCTTGACCCCAATAAGATAGAGGCAGCCATAACGCCCAAAACAACGGCTATCATGCCGGTTCATTGCTACGGCAAGCCGTGCGACACCAAAGCTATACAGGAGATTGCCGACAAGTATGGTTTGAAAGTTATTTATGATGCCGCCCACGCCTTTGGTGTGGAGGTCGATGGCGAGTCAATCCTCAACGCCGGCGATATGTCAACGCTCTCCTTCCACGCCACGAAGGTCTACAACACCATAGAGGGCGGCGCGATGGTGATGCACGATGAACAGACCAAGAAACGCATCGACTATCTGAAGAATTTCGGATTCGCCAACGAGACAACAGTCGTCGCCCCGGGTATCAACTCGAAGATGGACGAGATGCGTGCCGCGTACGGCATACTCAATCTCCGGCAAGTGGATGCCGCTATCGCAGCCCGACAGAAGGTTGCCAACCGCTACCGCGAGGCACTCCGCGATGTCGACGGCATAACCTTCTTCGACGATATACCCGGCGTTCGTCACAACTATTCATACTTTCCCATCTTCATCGATGCGGAAAAATTCGGCAAGACGCGCGACGAACTATACTTCGCTATGAAAGAAGCGAATATTCTTGGCCGCCGTTACTTCTATCCCCTTATCAGCGAG
>CAYTLU010000430.1:0-2895 GCA_964438665.1 uncultured Bacteroides sp. | reverse complement strand
TGAAGTGCCAATCGCTACATTCAATCCGGTCAAGACCGTCAACGATCTTCTTCGCCCCGCCCATCAGGGATAAGAAGACCTTAGAGATAGACAAGCATTGTAAAGCGACACACCTCAAATGGCATGCCGCTTTACATTTTGTTTATATCCGACCTCTGAATGCCGGAAGATCATAAGATTCTTTTATTTGCCCGGTTTGCCGGCTGCACAACCTTGCCTCTGATCGCATTTACGGTCGCCCTTGCCTTTTTTGCATTTATGTCCTTTGCCCGGCTTGCCGGCTTTGTTCATCCGACCGTTGACATAACTGTTTTCAAGAAACTGCACATATTGTTCAGGGGTCAATACACCTTTCACCTTTTTCAAATAGTCAAGCATTACGTTGCGGGCAACATCACGACGCATCTCGGGAGTTCCCTGCTTGCCATTATTATTATCGCATGCGGCCTTCATCACCTGACGCGGATTCGGGATATTGGCCAGCGCGCTCTTCTGCTGTTCTGTCAGGTTCAGTCCTTCAAACGGTCCAGCACATTTCCGGGAACAATTGTCACCGCACTTCTTATTGCAATTTTTCTTCTTGTCACAGCATTTCTTATCCTTTACCACACAATTTTTATCAGATCCCGCAGGGCAGTTGCCGGAAGTCTGTGCAAAGGAAGTGAAACCGATTGATACGATTGCGGCAAGAGCCAAACTTAAAACTTTCTTTTTCATAATCTGTAATTTATATTGATTTCCGATTTATGTTATTATGACAATCAAAACAAAAAGAAGTTTAAGCCCCAGACTTCGGATTTGCATTTTTTATAATTCATCATTATCTTTACACAATTATTTCAATCCAACATAATAAACACTCTTACGCAATGAAATATCCGGCGATTCTACTACTTGCGATATTCGCACTCTCTTTCTCCGCAGCAGCATCAACGACTCATGACATAATCCCGCGACCGCAGACTGTCAAAGAAACCAAGGGCTCATTCGTCATGCCATCAGAACGCAACCTGACGTATGCACTCAAATGTCCCGATGACACACTTGCAACAATTCAGCTGGCCTTGCAATCAATCGGTGCGGAGCAGACATCCTGGAATCGCGCAGATATACGCATAAAGACAGCGGGCGCAGCCGATGAATCCTACAAACTTGACATAACGCCCCGGCGGATTTCCATTGACGCGCCAGGAGTGGCGGGAGCTTTCTATGCCGTCCAGACCCTCCGACAGCTGATTGACCGGGCAAAAGACAACCGTCTGACATGCCTGAGCGTCAGCGACTCGCCACGCTTCCCCTACCGCGGGCTTCATTTCGATGTCAGCCGCCATTTCCGCTCCATAGAATTTCTGAAAAAGCAGATTGATGCCATGATGCAAATGAAATTCAACCGCATGCATCTGCATCTCACCGACGGAGCCGGATGGCGCATGGAAACAGACAGCTATCCGCGTCTGACATCCTACGCCGCATGGCGTCCGCAACGCAGTTGGATGGATTGGTGCAAAGAGGGCAACAAATATTGCGATGGCCCATCACCAAATGCATACGGAGGCTTCTATACCAAAGAGCAGCTACGCGATCTCGTTGCCTATGCCGCTGCGCGCCATATCACCATCATACCGGAAATCGAGATGCCCGGCCACAGCGAAGAAGTGTTGGCCGCCTACCCCGAATTGGGCTGCTCCACAGCTGAGAAACCCTCGGATTTCTGTCCGGGCAAAGAATCGACATTCAAGTTTCTGGAAAGCGTGTTGACAGAAACGATTGACGTGTTTCCCTCCTTATATATCCATATCGGCGGTGATGAAGCCGGAAAAGCGGCCTGGCACAGCTGTCCCGACTGTCAGGCGCGCATGAAAGCCGAAGGTCTTAACAGCGTAGAAGAATTGCAAAGCTATCTGATAAAACGCATTGAGAAATTTGTAATCTCCAAGGGACGCCGCATCATCGGCTGGGACGAGATATTAGAAGGAGGACTCGCACCGGAAGCAACCGTCATGTCATGGCGCGGAACGGAAGGAGGACTGCAAGCTATCCGCGAAGGCCATGATGTCATCATGACGCCCGGCGAATTTTGCTATATCGACTATTCTCAGGACGCACCATTCCGCGAACCGGTGTCGATCGGAGGCTACACTCCGCTAAGCAAGGTCTATTCCTACGAACCTGTCGATCCATCGCTCAGTGCAGACGAGGCAAAGCATCTTCTGGGTGTTCAGGCTAATCTGTGGAGCGAATACGTTACCGAAGATTCACATGCAGAGCATATGTATTATCCCCGCGCCTACGCAATCGCTGAAATAGGCTGGAGTTCGCCCGAAAAAGACTATGATGATTTCCACCGGCGCGCACTGGCAATGAATGATCGTCTGTCGGCGCAAGGCTACACCGTTTTCGACCTTGCAAATGAGTATGGCGAACGCCGCGAGAGCCTTGACACGGTCAGCCACAAAGCACGCAACGCCAAAGTGACATACACCACCCCTTATCATGACAAATATCCGGCTGCCGGAAATGCGACTCTAACAGATGGGCTTCAGGGCGGATGGACATACGGCGACCGCCGCTGGCAGGGATGGCTTGGCGACATGGATGTGACGGTCGATCTGGGCGAAGAACGTCCGATCAATTACGTAAGCGCGACGTTCATGCACTCCGAAGGCGCATGGGTGCATCTTCCGGAGTCGGTCACCTATTCGGTCAGCTCCGATGGCAAGACATTTAAAGAGATCGGCACACTATGGACCGATGTTGACCCCACCTATCCCAAGATTATGATGAAGCCTTATGGACTGCCTGTCGATACCAAAGCGCGCTACATCCGACTGCAAGCCAAAAAGAATCCGCGTCCCGGGGCATGGCTATTCACTGATGAAATCATCATCAACTGAT
>CAYTLU010000429.1:0-2228 GCA_964438665.1 uncultured Bacteroides sp. | reverse complement strand
CCGCTCCGGCAGCTATGAAATCAGCGATCGTGCAATGGATATTCTGGGCAAAATCGCAAAAATAGTCAAAGACTATAACAACTATGATGTTTTGGTAGAGGGTAATACGGATAATGTGCCGATTTCGCGCACTAATATCAGAAACAATTGGGACCTGTCGGCATTGCGCGCTTCATCAGTAGTGCAAGTGCTTCAAAACCAATTCAATGTCGATCCCAAACGCCTGACGGCAGGTGGCCGTGGCGAGTTTAATCCGTTGACCACTAATGACACAGCCGATGGACGCGAACGAAACAGACGCACGGAAATCATCATTACTCCGAGCCTCGATCAATTTATGGATCTCATCGACAAAGCCCCTGAAACCGATAACTAGCAGGGTAAATTAATCACAATATAACAAGATGGAGATATGGCAGGGAGAGATGCCGCATCTCCATCTTTTCGTTCGCCCTTTGATGTTGCGAAAATATTAAATAGGGCAAAAGAGCAGAAGTGTTATCATTGATTAACTCGGGGGGGGGGGTTTTTGTTAAAATATGATTACTTTTGCAGCGACAACTATAATATTTATTTAAATCATTACATCAAAATGAAAAAAGTAATTCTATTCGCTGCAGTAGCACTTCTTGCTGCCACGTCATGTTCTACAATCAGTCATACAGCATCAACGGAGGTTGTTGACACTGAATTGGTTAATCGTTCTACGGCCGATCTGACCGTGTCTAACGATAAGATTACATACACATTCACCCCGACTTCTGCTCATCAGCGTGCCGGCATGAAGTCAATGAGAGCAGCTGCTGTGCATAAAGCTCTTGAAGCAAATGGTGGTGGTGACATTCTTGTTTCTCCTCAGTTTGAAGTAAAGAAAACCCGCGGCTTGTTCACAACAAAAGTAAAGTATATTACAGTTACCGGACACGTGGGTCGTTATGTTAATGTTCATCCGACCACTAAAGCTGAAGCAGAAGTTGTTAGTGCTCTTGGAGGAATCTGCCGCAAGAAATAATAGTCCGTCTTCAAATTTGGTTTATGAAGATAAAATTTTTATTTGGATTGACACTGGCGGTACTGATCAGTTCTTGCTCAACAATCAATCATACATCGCAGACTGTAGGCATCGATACAGATGTTTATAATCTGACGGTAGCAGATATGGATGTTGATAAGCAGAAGGTGACCACCACTGTTGACTGGAGTTGGACCCCATTATCGACAGTTTCGATTGACGTGCAGAAGGAGAATGCCGCTGCTGAGTTGTTGAAACAGACCGGGGCCGACGTCGTTGTAGAACCGCAGTACACCGTTAAACGACGTGGCTTGTTTCGTGGAGGATCGGTAACGGTTACCGGATATCCGGCGCGGTATAGTAATTTCCGTACGATGTCACAGGAAGATGCCGAAAAAATCGCTATTCTTGATGGAAAGGTTGCTATGACTTACCCGATGATAGGCACATCAGAGGCAACAAAGCGCAAAGTTGTGCGTACAAAGGCTCAGCTTGGTGTCACAATTGACAATTCCAGACACAAGTTCTTGAATCTCATAGGTGGCCTTATTTTTGATTCAGAAAGTTCTTATATGAATACCGGTGGACAGGCCGGCTTGATGTATGGCAACTATGGACATCGTTGGGGCTGGTATATTAAGGGTGTCTGGATGTACACCTCCGCTACAGATTATAGTTCTTATTACGGCGAGAGTAAAGGCGTTAAGAATGGCGGAGCTTTGACTGTTGGTGCAATAAAGACCATAGGATCAGACTGGAATGTGTTCTTGGGAGCAGGTTTTGGCTCTAATTTTGCCATGTTCCATAGCAACTACGGTGGCCTTCGATATATGGATATATATCCCGCTTTGGCTACAGATCTGGGATTCCAGTGGGTCTCGGGTAGTTTTAATGTGCTTGCAGGAGTTAATGTCATGACTAATTTTGATGACAGCTCTGACTCTCCTTGTAATATCAATCCCTTTGTCGGCGTAGGATTCTCTT
This sequence comes from uncultured Bacteroides sp., assembly GCA_964438665.1. Lineage (GTDB taxonomy): Bacteria > Bacteroidota > Bacteroidia > Bacteroidales > Muribaculaceae > Paramuribaculum. Next base: position 232 of record CAYTLU010000429.1, on the reverse strand, counting down.
TCTGATAAAGCAGTTGATTGAACAATAGAATGGACCGGGGTATTTAGCCTCGGTCTTTCTTATGTCGCGTCCAAATTTAGGGCGGCTGGCGGTATGGTTATTAGGCGGAAAATTGCTATATTTGCAAAAATTTTTTACGGAGTATGAAAAAGTTTAATATCTACGATAATTTCAACCTTTCGACCATCAATAAAGAGGTGCTTCAGCAGTGGAAAGAAGCCGGATTGTTTGA
>CAYTLU010000428.1:0-7202 GCA_964438665.1 uncultured Bacteroides sp. | reverse complement strand
ATTGACCGGAAAAGAGGGATCTTGCAGCCGTATGTCAAGCCAATAGCCTGCACCGTAATGGTGTTAATTGGTCTGTTTTTATTGCTCTCTTAACAAGAGAGTATTGTCAATAAATGCCATTTGTGTATCAGCGTATTACATTCGAGCATTGCCATTTTTGCTAAACAAATGAAATTTTATGGGATTTGAAAAGAAAAAAATTATGTCGGATAACGCTTATATACCGTTTTTTTGTTAATTTTGCAGTCACAAAAGACTCTCTTGTTAAGAGATACTAATTTTCCTCTAAACAGGATTGAGACCACCCATCAGAAAATAGTCTCATTGCCGTGTATTTGTTCTCCTGGCCGAGTTCCCGGATAAGAGATTTGCATTTTCTGTATCTCACAAGATTCCAACATTTTAATGGCGTGACTCTTCTAGATTTGCTAAACAAATCTCGATTTCAAGACCTATGGACGCTCTTGTCTTGATATAAAGAGGTGTCAAGACATGCTCATCCGGCGAAAAACAAACCTATATGTATGCGTGTGTTTTTTTACGAAAAATGTCGCCGAGAAAACAACGGAACGTACCAAAGAAAAAAAAGCGCCTGAGAAAATCAAGCGCTTCTTATTCGTTGTGACTCCTACAGGATTCAAACCTGTAACCTTCTGATCCGTAGTCAGATGCTCTATTCAGTTGAGCTAAGGAGCCAAACGCACTCTTGCGATTGCGAGTGCAAAGTTAATGCCTTTGTTTGAATCTGCCAAATGTTGTTACGGAATTTTTCAATAAAAAAACAAAAGTTCTTCGTAATTTTGCAGCTGAACTCATTAATCTGAGTTCTATAAACAAACAACTCTCAAGCACAATAAATGGAAGCCACATTCCTTTTCCTGGCCGAGTTGCTCGGCACAATAGCCTGCGCAATCAGCGGCATCCGGCTGGCAGCTACAAAAAATTTTGATTGGTTCGGAGCATACATAGTCGGACTTATTACAGCAATCGGTGGCGGCACTCTTCGCGATCTCCTGCTCGACATCCCCGTATTCTGGATGCAGACCTGGTGGTATCTGGCCGTGACCGCACTGTCATTAGCCACGGTTATCGTGTTTCGCAATATTCTTGTCAGCCGCGATAAGATTCTGTTTATATTCGACAGTATTGGTCTGGCAATGTTCTGTGTTATCGGCATTCAAAAATCGCTTGCAATCGGCTATCCGATGTGGGTAGCCACCGTAATGGGAGTAATAACAGGTGCTTTTGGCGGCATCCTGCGCGATATTCTGATCAATGAAGAGCCATTGATCTTCCGCAAAGACATATATGCCACTGCATGTTTCGCCGGAGCATTGGTCTATTGGATTATCATGGAGTGTGGCGGCTCGGCGTTTGCGCAGCAACTGTCGTGTGCTGCGACCGTCATTCTGATACGCTTCCTTGCATTGCGTTTTTCATTATCGCTTCCGGTTCTTGCTCCGATTCCCAAGCGGAAGAATCCATCCGGCGACAGGAAGTGAAAAAACTCAAAAAAGTTGTGCATCGGAAACGATTTTCGTAAATTCGTGGTTGATTCAAGTAGAAAAAAGTTTCGATATGACAACAAAAAAATTAGTGGTCTGCGCCATTATCCTCCTCACAGCCTTATCAACAAATGCAAAAACCGACACAAATCGGCTTGTTATCCTTCACACGAATGACACCCACAGCATCATTGATCCATATTATGAAAACGATCTCGGTGGTGTGGAGCGCCGGAAAGTCCTGATTGACAGTGTGAGATCAACGGAATCAAATGTGCTGCTTGTCGATGCGGGCGATGCGCTTCAAGGTTCGCTATATTTCACTCTGTTTGGCGGAGAGGTGGAGCAGAAAGCCATGAACGCTCTTGAATATGACATACAGATTCTCGGCAACCATGAGTTTGACAATGGGATGGATGCCTTGAAAAAATATCTCTCAGGCATTAATGCCGAATTATTAAGCACCAACTACAATCTTTCGGCAACAGGATTGAAGGAAATGTTCAAACCTTATACCATAAAAGATATAAACAACAAGCGCATAGGGTTTCTTGCCATCAACATCGAACCACGCGGACTTATCGATTCGGTGAAATGCATCGGCGTTGAATATCTTGATGCTGAGAAGGCGGCAAACGCAATTGCCTGGTATCTGAAAAACATAAAAAAATGCGACTATGTAGTGGCGATTTCACATATCGGATATGATGGTGCGATTTCTGATATTTCTCTTGCTGAAAGGACAGAAAATATTGATGTGATAATCGGCGGACACTCCCACACGCTTGTCAACCCCGATGATAAGAATGGTCCGCAATCAAAATTTGTCAATTCTGCGGGCGACACTGTTGTTGTGGCTCAGGCCGGCAGGTATGGCGCAAATCTGGGGAAAGTTGTCATAGATCTAGATAACGGCCACATATCGTCAAGCGTAATCAGTGTCAACAACCGTCTTGACAATAGAGCGGATTCTTCCTTTGTAAATATGATTAAACCATACCGGCAACCAGTTGACTCTATTTTCAGCATAAAGCTTGGAACGGCTACTGCGGCTTTCGACAAACGCCCTGCCCTGATGAACTGGATGGCTGATTTTGTTAAGGATGAAGCAAAGACACTTACCAAAAATCCGATAGATCTTGCATTGGTAAATGTAGGGGGAATCCGTTCGACCTTTCCGAAAGGCAATATCACCAAAGGCATGATCATGCAAGCGTTTCCTTTCGACAACTATATCGTTGTCGTAAAAATATCCGGTAAATACTTAGCCGCAACTCTTGACAGCATTGCCGCCGGCGGGGGCAACGGTGTGAGCCGAGGCGTAGATGCAACGATGGATAAAACCGCCAAAAAGTGTTCCGAAGTGACTGTAAACGGCAAATCCATTGATCCGGACAAGACATATTATGTCGCGACAATCAACTATCTGGCTGGAGGAAATGACGGAATGGCGCCTCTAAAAAATGGGAACGTGATCGCGTCCAGTAAAAACTACCTTTATGATGATATGATAAATGCATTCGAACGCGGACGGCTAAAAGGGAAAAAACAGACGCCGGACATGACTAACAGAATGCATTATTAATTATACAAATTTCATTTCATGAGAAAAAAATGTCTTGCATCATTGCTGGCCATGACTGCACTTGCCGTCTGCTCTACCGCTACTATTGCATGCAATTCCAATAAATCATCAGCCACGGATGTCTCAAAATCAAAGAATCATCGCAGTGCGATATCTCAGGCAGAGACCGACTCCGAAATAGACAAGACAGCTGAACGGTGGGCCGACTCTATAATGACAAGACTATCATTGCGTCAAAAAATAGCCCAGCTATTCATTCCCCGGCTTGACATAACAAATAACGCGGCCGGTTACCGAACGCTTGAACAGGTGATCGGGAAAGAACAGATGGGAGGTTTCTTACTTGGGAAAGGGTCAATCAGCGCATATGCTGATCTGATAAACCGTGGACAGTCAAAAGCGTCCGTCCCACTGATGATAACGCTCGATGGAGAATGGGGTCTCTCAATGCGCATACCGGGAACTCCGCGATTTCCGCATAATATTGCGTTAGGAGCAGCTGATGATGAGGGCCTTATGTACGAGTATGGACAGGAAATGGCTCGGGAATGTCGATTGATGGGCATTCAAGTTAATTTCGCGCCGGTTCTCGATGTCAATTCCAATCCTGACAATCCGGTAATTGGTTATCGATCCTTCGGCGAAGATCCGGAATTGGTAGGCCGACTGGGCTCTGCCTACAGCAAAGGGATGGCGGCTATCAACGTAATGCCGGTCGGGAAACACTTTCCGGGGCATGGAGACACGTCAACAGACTCCCACAAGACACTGCCCATAGTCGATCACTCGGTCACGACTCTGCGCAATATCGATTTCAAACCGTTTAAAATGGCTATCGAAGCCGGAATCCCTGCAATCATGGTAGGACATCTCAAAATCCCGGCTCTTGACAAATCCGGAACGCCGTCATCGCTTTCAAAAAAGATAACAACCGACTGGCTTATGGATTCCCTAGGATTCAAAGGCCTGGTTTTTACTGACGCATTGGCCATGAAAGGAGCGACACAGGCCAACGAGAACAATTGCGTCAGCGCATTTCTAGCCGGAGCAGATGTCTTGTTGGGTTCATCCAGCCCTGTGGCTGACCTCAATGCCGTTGAAACTGCTGCAAAATCAGGAAAGATAGATACGGCTGACGTTGATGCCAAATGTCGGAAAATGCTCATCCATAAATATAAACTCGGTCTCTTCCGAAAGCCTGAGATCCAGACAAAAGGCATTGACAGTCTGCTACACACGGCACATGTCGATTCGCTTATCGAAGCAATGTCACGCAAAGCAATCTCTGTTATAAAAAACAACGACAACATTTTGCCTTTGAGTAGCAAAAAAGTTGTAATTGTCAATCTTGGCGCGCCGGCGATCAACCGATTCAGTCAGCAATGTGCAAAATCAGCAGAGATAAAGACATTCGCGATCAATGGAAAGGCTGGCATAACATCAGACATAACCAAAGCCGTTAAAGATGCGGATGCAGTGATAATCAGCGTTTTTAATGACTCGTCATGGGCAAAATCATCATTAAGGACTCTATCATCACTGCGCCCATGCACCGGAGTGTTTTTTATCAATCCATTCAAGATCACGAAATTCTCAGGCTTGGACAATCTGCAAGCCATAGTTCTAGCCTATGATGACATCCCTCACCTGCGAACAGCCGCTGCCGATGCCATCTTCGGAAAGATCAGGGTCGGAGGTAAACTCCCGGTCAATCTCCCCGGAATAGCCGAACTCGGAACCGGCATAGAATATTAATTCTGACTGCATATCTATCAGAAATGGCCACAATGACAAACAATGCAATTACACGGTTCATCATCACATGCTGCATCCTGATTGCTTCGGCATTATCAGCCAACGCTGAAAAAGCCGGAAAGACCTTGACGCATGCCACTCCCGAACAATGCGGATTCGCATCCGGACTGGAAGCTACGATCGATTCTATAGTCAAATCGTGCATCGCAAACAGAGCTTTCCCGGGATGTCAGATAATTGTCGCAAAAGACGGCCGCCTGGCGATAGACAAAGCTTACGGCTCTCTCGACTATTCTTCCGGGGCAAAAGCCGTCAATCGCTCCACGCTCTATGACATTGCCTCCATGACAAAGGCCATTGCTACGGTTTCGGGACTTATGGTGGCCTATGATCATGGTTTGTTTCAACTTGACGATACTGTTTCCACGCTCCTGCCGCGACTAAGCGACCCCGACAAGAAAAATCTTACAGTCAGAGACTTCCTTTTCCATGAGACCGGTATTCCGGCAATTGTCAACACATACGCCCTGATGGTTGATTCAACCACCTTTTCAGGCAAACTTCTGCAATTCAAATTCTCACCGCCATATACCGTAAAGATTGATAAAAAAGTTTATGGACATCGGGATGCGCGACTTCGTTCCGACATCATACACACGACACGCTCCAAAGGCTATGAGATCGAATATGCAAAAGGGCTGTTCGGTGGCAAACAGATGGTTGAATTGACAAAAGATGCTATCTACAATCGCAAAACAGGCGAAAAAAAATATATCTACGGCTGCCTGAATTTCTGCATTCTGAAAGACTTGGAAGAGAAACTGACCGGCCAACCGCACGACAGATGGCTGCAAAAACACGTCTTTCGGCCAATTGGCGCACGTCACACCATGTTTCGACCTACTGACCACAACATTGACACGGCCAACATTGCGCCGACAGAAAAAGACAGATTCATGCGCCGGCAGACCATTAAAGGATTTGTCCACGATGAAACAGCTGCTTATCTGGGCGGAATTGCCGGGAACGCAGGCCTGTTCTCCACGGCTGAAGATATTGCAAAGCTATGCCAGACATGGCTAAACGGCGGCATTTACAATGGCAAAAGAGTATTTAAGAAGTCAACAGTCGAACTTTTTACAACCGCGACATCCGAGCTATCCGGACGCGGGCTTGGATTCGACAAACCTTCAAGAATAAAATCCATGAAAGAGATTGGCATGCCGGCGTCATCCTATGGCCACACAGGATTTACCGGCACTTGTTTCTGGGTTGATCCGGAAAATAAAATCATAATTGTGATTCTTACAAACAGAATCCATCCGTCACGCGATAATCCGGTCTGGAACAAGCTCACACCCCGCAATGCGATCATTAAAGCCGTTTATGATGCTCTGACGACCAAATCCGACACGGTCACTTCATGAAAACCAAATAGACCGCAGCCACCAGAAAGCAGAAAGCCAGAATGTGGTTCCATTTGATCTGAAATCCCTCAAAAGCCCAGAAACTGAAAATGACAAACACGGTAAGCGTTATCACCTCCTGTATGACTTTCAGTTGAATAAGCGAAAATGGACCGCCATTGCCTTCAAATCCGATTCTGTTGGCCGGAACTTGGAAGCAATATTCCAACAGGGCAATGCCCCATGATAACAAGATCACACCATAAAGAGGCCAGTTTGTTGTCACCCCCGAGGATGCAAGCTTCAGATGACCATACCATGCAAACGTCATGAAAACGTTTGAAACAATCAGCAATAAAAGAGTGATTACAGCAAGATACATGCGAAACTACTTTTAGTTTATGTTTTTCGGCTGCAAAATTAATGATTTATTTCAAAAAACAGACCGGAGCAGAATAACTTGCCCCGGTCTGTTTTTGAATTATCTATAATCCGATATGTTATCAATCGTCATAGCGTTTGAAACTGCCATCTTTTTTGAATTCTATATCCGTCCCATCTGACAGCTCGATATCATATCCGCCCCGATCTTTCTCTATTCCAACAATCCTCATTCCTTTATGATGTTTTGCGACATAATCACGCACTTTTTGCGGGATAAACGCTGCCAGTACAGACTTGCGGCTGCTCACTTCAACGTTTTCCCATTTGCCGTCACTATCAAAACTGATTTCCGTGCTGTCCGCCAAGATTACTTCGTATTCTTTAACACGGCCACGTTTCTTTTCTATTTTGACAAGACTTACCTTCGCCTTAAAACTATTCTCGATTACAGAACGTGCAGCTGTAGGGAGAGCCGAGACATCATGTGCATATACATCATCATCGGCTGATGCGACCAGTATTCCGCCTAATAAAGCAGCAAACAGGGAAAATAGCTTTTTCATAATA
>CAYTLU010000427.1:0-3433 GCA_964438665.1 uncultured Bacteroides sp. | reverse complement strand
TGCTACGGGTAAGAGCGTCACAGCCCGTGAAATTAACCGTCAGCTGGATGAGATTCGGGCTGCGGCTCTGCATATCTATCACGAACAATCGGCAATACACGAAATCGTAACCGCCGATGATGTCAAGCGCCTGCTGTTGGGTATGGCTTCGGAACAGCAGGCTTTGATGAGCTATTTCCGTGCTTTCATCAAGAACTTCGAGAAGCGTGTTGGCGTGAATCGCGCTGCCAGAACACTCCGTGCCTACAAATATGCTTATCAGCATATCGAGAAGTTTCTGAACGAAAAGTACAAACTGACGGACATTCCGTTTACGGCATTGGACCGTTCGTTTATCGAGAAGTATGACTTTTCATCTAAGGACCGACTGCCATTTGTCTCTTGGCACGATAGTACATTTGACGACTGCCTTCAGAACCATCATCAACGAAGCTGTTGCAGACGGTATCCTGACCTTTAACCCTTTCTGGGGGTATGAGCCTGAACGCCCCCGGCGTGAACAAAAATTCCTGACTGCTGAGGAACTGGAGCTGATGATGACAACGCCCCTGCATAATGCAAAGCTCTATATCATCAGAGACCTGTTTCTGTTCTCCTGTTATACGGGTATCTCTTACGGTGACATGTGCCTGCTGACCAAAGAGGATTTGGCTACGGATGAAGACGGAACGCTGTGGATACGGACATCGCGCAAGAAGACCCAAGTCGAATATGAGGTGCCACTCCTTGATGTACCCATACACATACTTGGTAAATATCGCGATGTGGATCCCGACGGGAAACTCTTGCCGATGTATTGCAATTCCGATGTAAACCTCTCTCTGAAAAAGATTGCCGCCATATGCGGCATTAATCGTAGAATCGTCTTTCACGCCGCCCGGCACACGTACGCTACGGAAATCACCCTCTCTCACGGCGTGCCTTTGGAAACGGTCAGCAGGATGCTGGGGCATACACGGGTGGATACCACTCAGATTTACGCGAAAGTGACCGATGACAAGATAGGCACCGATACCAAGAGACTTGACAGCAAGATTAACGAACGCTTTACAATAACAATTTGACAACCAATGATAGAGACAATTATGAGAGCATATAATACCGGAAACCGGAACACGAAGCGTCGCAGTACCTTCGCCATATTGTTTTACATCAACCGCACGAAGACCCGCAAGAATGGCATGTGCCAGCTCTTGTGCAAGGTGAGCATCGATGCCGAATGGGAACAGATTGGAACTAAAGTTTCAGTAAATCCCGCCATCTGGAATCCCGACAAGGGACGTGCCGATGGCCGCAGTGAGAATGCCGTAACCGTGAACAGAGCCATTGACGAACTCACGAAAGAGATTACCGGACACTACAACCATATCAGGAAGAATATAGGCTTCGTTACGGCGGAACTTGTCAAGAATGCCGTCAAAGGCATCGGACAAAAGCCCGTAACCCTGCTTGCCCTCTTCCGTGAGCATAACGAGGAGTTCAGGAAACGTATCGGCGTGGATAGAATCAAGGAGACCTACGATTGCTACCAACGCTCCTACAAACACCTCGTGGCATTTATTCAGGAAAAACGGGGTGTGGATGATGTTACCTTGCGAAGCCTTGACAAGGTGTTCTATGATGACTTCGAGATATTCCTGCAAATCGATTGCCGCCTGGGTCCTAAGTCGGTACACGAACACCTGTACCGGCTGAAGAAGATGACGATGCGGGCCGTCAACCAAGGGACATTGCGCAGAGATCCATATTGCCGGTTGCACCCCGAACTGCCCAAAAGAAAGAGCCGGCACATGAAATTGGAAGACCTCAAGACTTTGATGTCAACGCCTGTGGAAAAACCTCAATTACAGCGGGTGCGCGACTGGTTCATCTTCTCCACTTTCACAGGATTGGCGTATGCCGATTTGAGGCGGCTGTCCGTGAATGACATAAGCCGGGCCGAGGATGGCAGTTGGTGGATGCATATCAAGCGTAAGAAAACCGGCACATTATCATCAGTCCGCTTGCTTGATGTTCCGCTGCGCATTATCGAGAAGTACAAGCGCGAGCGTCAAAGTGACAAGGTTTTCAATACGTTTGCCCGGAGCTATATGTCAAAGCTGATGCAGGAGTTGAGTGAAGTGTACGGCTTTCACATTACCTACCATAAGGCCCGGCACAATTTCGGTACCCATATGACTCTATCGCTGGGCGTGCCTATCGAGACCGTGAGCAAGATGATGGGACACACATCCATCACCACCACCCAGATTTATGCCCATGTGACGGACAAAAAGGTCGATGAGGATATGAAACGCCTGAGAGAGGCTACTGCCGACAAAAAAACAGAGCTTGTCGATGAGGGCTTGAAGTTCGGAAGATGCCATAAATGGAGGCGGGTGATTGAATAAAATGTAAAAAGACGAGGGCAACGACCTCAATCGGGGGCGTTGCCCTCGTTCAGTTTGGGTTTATACCCACCGCTGTTCCTCCATGCAGCGTTTATGGGAATCTTCCAGTATCTTTTCAATCTCAGACTCTTTGTATAGAGCCTTGCCTTGTACAAGGTAGTACGGTATTGCTCCTGCCGAGCGGTACTCCTGTAACGTGCGCCTGCTCACCCGAAGTATTTTTGACAGTTCCACATCGGTCAGGAACCGTTCTCCGTTCAATGCCGGTTGTACCAAAGCCTCCGTCTCGCGGAGCATCTTGTTTACCCGTTTCAGACGCTCTATAATCTCTGCTATGTGCGGGTCGCCCTTGTCTATAAAATAGTTTTTCATAATCTCTTCGTTTTAACGGGGTGATACGTGCTTTCGATGAATCTCTGTATATCTTCGGGTTTGTAGAATATCTTGTGCTTGATGCGCGCAAACGGTATCAAGCCCTTCTCCCGGTACACTTGCAGCGTACGTTTCGAGATACGGAGTATCCGGCACACATCCTGGTTATCCATCCAATTCTTTAGGGCAAGATCCTGACGGGGACAGCACAATCTGTTCATTCCGTCCTCAAACTCGCTGAAGTGGCTGCATATCTCATCAAACGCTTTCTTCTCTATACATACAATTTCCATATTCCATGCTTGTTTTAAGGTCAGACATTGGGATTGTTTCTCATGCTTGCCGGAAGCGGCAGACCCTTCTGCTCGAAGAAATCCTTAATCTCGGAAGCCTTGTAGTATGTGCGTCCGTCGATCATATAGTAGCGGATAAGTTTCTTCTGGCGGTAGCGTGCCAGTGTACGGTGAGTCACACCAAGCAGCTTGCTCAGGTCGTAGTTATCCAGCAGCGTGTCACCATCGAGGCACTCTTTCATCTTGTTCTGTCGCTCCAGCAACTTCTCGATCTTGTCAAAGCGTTCCATCAGCTGGATGAACATCTTGTGGGCGGTTTCACTATTTATCTGTAACATCGTATAATCTGTATTAAGTGTGAATAATCGGGTTATTACA
>CAYTLU010000426.1:0-1583 GCA_964438665.1 uncultured Bacteroides sp. | reverse complement strand
GTGTATGTGGATAATGATACAATCTTCTCTCTTGATAACTTTTGGTTTCGATGACATTTGAAAAGACGCGATAGAAATCTGCTTTTGTGAACCTAAATGTTCCATCTGGAGTATGAATAACGAATGAATCATCGTCCCTCAGAGGCTCAATCAAATCTGCCTTGAAACACAATCTACTGCTTGTATATTCTACCATAATGCCATTAGTGTCCACTAAAGAATCATAGGAGTACTTTGAAATTATTGAAATTCAATTTGTTGTGCGATGATTTGGAGTCAACGGATTTGATTTTATCTTTGCGGTCTGAGTCAGACCGTTATGAATAAAGACAGATACGTTTTCGCCCAATTAGTCCAGTTTATGAATCGCAATCACTTCAATTACTTGGTGCGCAAGTATGAAGGCGACAAGTATGTGAAGAGTTATACCTGTTGGAACCAAATGCTTACACTGATGTTTGGGCAATTGTCAAACAGGGAGAGTTTGCGTGACCTCATCGTTGCCATGGAAGCCCATGTGGGAAAGCTCTACCATCTCGGAATTGGCAAATCCGTTACCCGGAGCAATCTTAGCAAGGCTAACGAGCAGCGTGATTACCGCATCTTCGAAGAGTTCGCTTTCTTCTTGATTGCGGAAGCCCGAAGGCGGAGAATACTGAAAATCTTCGAACTTGACGGTCATGTTTACGCCTTTGACTCAACCACCATCGACCTATGTCTGTCGGTGTTCGAGTGGGCTAAATTCCGTAAGCATAAAGGCGGAATCAAGGTTCACACGCTCTACGATATAGAAGCGCAAGTCCCTGCTTTCTTACATATTACCGAGGCGAAAGTCCATGATTCAAAGGCTATGCCGGAGATACCGTATGAGAAAGGGGCGCACTATATCTTCGACCGGGGATACAACGATTTTGGTAATCTTTACACGATAAACCGCATAGAGGCGTTCTTTGTTGTCAGGGCGAAAACCAATGTAAGGTTCAAGCCTGAGACATGGAAACGAAGGCTTCCCGAGAACGTGGTTTCTGATGCAATCGGCTGCTTCACGGTCTATAAAAGCGCGAAGGATTATCCCGAAAAGCTCCGCAAAGTAGTATGTATCGAACCCGATGATGGCACCAGATACATATTTCTGACCAACAATCTGACTGCCTCCGCAGGGACTATCGCCGAGTTATACCGTAACCGATGGAGCGTAGAACTGTTCTTTAAATGGATCAAGCAGCATCTGCGTATCAAGAAGTTTTGGGGGACATCAGAGAATGCCGTGCGCATCCAAATCTATTGTGCCATAATTACTTATTGTCTTGTCGCAATCGTTCGGCACGATATGGGGCCGGAGCGAAGCATCTATGAAATCCTTCAGATACTCGGAATATCGCTTACTGACAGGACTCATATAAGAGATCTCTTCGACAAATCGAATTTCAAAAATGTCAATGTTCTCTATGGTTCAAGTGAACCGAATTTATTTAATTTTTAACCACGTCCAGTTTTAGTGGACAGTAGTGTTACCTTCTCTTAAATACATCATATCGAGTAAAGGGAATACGGCCATCGTAGCAAAGAATGCAGTCTATGCC
>CAYTLU010000425.1:0-5742 GCA_964438665.1 uncultured Bacteroides sp. | reverse complement strand
TGGGCTTTATCGACTGACTATTGGAACGTATTCTATGAATTCAATGAACGGTTCTATACCGAATTGCCCAAGGTCGGATTGAGATTTCCCTTTCCTCAGCTCAATGTGCATATCTCTAAAAATGAATAAAAATGGTCAGTGAAGAAATAAACCATAAAATCCGTCACTTAATCGAGAATTTGAGTTCCGGCGACAAATTCCGTGTGCTGTTCGTGTGCCTCGGCAACATTTGCCGCAGTCCGGCTGCAGAGGGGCTGATGAAAGAGATTGTCAAGGAGCATAATGACGAATCCCATTGGACGATCGACTCTGCCGGGACAGGAGGATGGCATATAGGAGACCTCCCCGATCCGCGCATGCGCGCTCATGCCATACGTCGCGGTTTGACATTAACCCACATCTGCCGTCAGATACGCGAGCTGGACTTTGACAATTTCGATCTGATAATCGGCATGGACGCCTCAAACCTGTCAAATCTCCGCCACCTGGCTCCAACACCGGAAGCGGAAGCAAAAATCATGCCGATGTCTGATTTTTTCACCTCGTTCTCACACTATGACTGCGTTCCGGATCCTTACTATGACGGTGCACAGGGTTTTGAAACCGTTCTTGACATACTGACGGAGGCAACGGCGAATTTATATGACGTTGTCACGGCAATGCGATGCAGCCGATTGTAAGGCAGCAACTAATACGGCACAGTTTTTGTTATATATCCAGACATTACCAAAAGAAACTTATACAGATTATGGAAAAAATTCAACCGGGAAAATACGTAGAACTAGGCTACGATCTATATGAAGTGACCCCCGATGGTGACAAACTCGTCCATCAGACTGATGCCGATGATCCTGAGAAAATCGTTTTCGGCGTTACGCGCGGTGTGATTGTCCCGCTTGAGAAAGCCATTGACGGACTGGAAGCCGGCGCGACATTCGAACTCGTTGTCAAAGCCGATGAAGCGTTCGGCCCGCACGATCCGGAACAAGAGGCTACGCTGCCGAGAGATATTTTTGAGGTTGATGGCAAGTTTGATAAAGATGTCATCAAACCCGGCGCAGCACTCCCGATGATGACTGCCGACGGCTTCCGCATCAACGGCATTGTATTGGAAGTAACGGCCGATAGTGTCAGAATGGACTTTAACCATCCGCTTGCCGGAAAAGATGTGCGATTCAAGGGCAACATCATTACCGTCCGCGATGCAACGCCTGAAGAGCTGCATCCTCAGCACTCCTGCTGCTGTGGAGGAGGAGACTGCGGTAACGGTTGCGACTGCAACAGCGAGAAAAAATGTAGCGACAGCTGCGGTTGCGGCGAAGACTGATACTCCGAAAGCGGAATATCATATTAGCTTAGGAGATGTCCTGATCTGGCTTCCAGAGCCAGATGAAGAATGCGGTTCGGCGTGCTGACTATATAATCGGCATAATTGTCGCGCAACTCCTGTTCGCTACGGAATCCCCATGTCACGCCAACAGATGTCACCGAAGCACGGCGAGCCGTCACCATATCCAATCCGGAATCGCCCACATAGATGACCTGCGATTTAGGCGTAGGACAGTCGGACAAGACCCCGAACACAATCGATGGATCGGGCTTGACCGGTATGCCTTCACGCTGTCCGCGCACAGATACCCACTCAACATCAGGGAAAAATGTCCCGATCAATTCAGTGACCGCTGCCTGATATTTATTTGAGGCGACAGCGATGTCAACACCATTGTCCCGCAATTCATGAAGCAGTTCGGCAATTCCCGGATAGGGCTGAGTGTGGACAGCCAGATGACTGCCGTAATATTCAACAAACCATCGGTGAAGCCGATCTACATTATCGCGCGAACGTTCATCTTCGGGCAGGACGCGTTCAAGGAGTCTTACAACGCCATTCCCCACAAAATAGGGATATGCAGCCGGGGAATGTTCGGGGAAGCCGGCCTGCCGCAGAGCGTAATTCGCAGCATCAGCAAGGTCTGCGATTGTGTTAAGGAGCGTTCCGTCGAGATCAAATATCGCTAACATGTTCGAGAGTTGTTTATTGAAGTAGATTTATAATGCATATCCGTCTGAGAAATCGAAAAGTTGCCTAGAAAGGATAGCCCACGGCGAAATGGAAAGAAGCGTCACGTCGCCACCGTGGATGTATCAGCGGCCAACGCTCCTGATTCATTGCAGGGTTGTATGCCTTGATTCCAAGGTCGAAACGCAAAAGGAAATAGGAGAAATCAAGACGCAGGCCAATGCCATAGGACCATGCAATCTGTTTCCAGAACGTATTGAAGCGGAACATACCTCCGGGCTGATTTTCATAGCTATGTATGGTCCAGATATTTCCGGCATCAATAAACGCCGCGCCCTCAAACACCCAGAATAGCTTGGCGCGGTACTCCAACGAAAGATCAAGACGGATGTCGCCGCATTGGTTGATGAAGTTCGTCACAGAGTTCCTGGAATCGAACGCGCCGGGGCCAAGCGTGCGCACGCCCCATCCACGAACACCGTTAGCACCACCGGCATAGAAGCGCTTCTCAAAAGGGAGCACCTGCGAATTGCCATAAGGCACTCCAATACCGAATCCGGCATGAAACGCCAATGCATGCCGATGATTGATATTTCGCGTCAGTGCATAGTCAACTTCGGCTTTGGCATATTGGGAATATTGGATTCCAAAAAGTTTATAGACACCCTCATCTCTCCGCTGTCCGCCAAGTGATGATATGGCATAGAGCAGATTGCCGGCCGTCTCCACGGATGCACGAAGAGTGTAAACCGATGGCTGCAAGCGGTATTTGCCCGGCAAAGATGTTGCGATCTTCTTGTTGGTCAAGTTCAAAGTGTAGGCCATTCGCATTATGAAGTGGTCCTCATAACTGTAACGGAGCAATGGATTGCTAGGAGCAATCTGATTAATAAAATCAATGGTGCTTTCAGGAAGATAGACATAGTTGATGTCAACGAGATCCCATGTGCGCCGCACTCGGTTGTCAGGAGTATTCCACTTATATTTCCAACCGACACCGGCAATCACACGAGTGTATTCAGGGCGTTCCTGATAGTTGAACGATGTTGCCAACTCGGTTGAGGCTTTGATGCGTTGCTTATAGCTACGGCTCAGGAACGGCATCATGAATTTCGGGAACGTCAGTCCAACCTCAGCAGCATACTCCGTGTAACGGTCATTGATAAGATTTGAAAGGTTGCCCGACAGACTCTCATAGTTAACGCGAAATTTCGTTGTCAGAAGATTGCTTCGCCGCGCAAGATTGCGGTGCTGATAGGCCACCCCGACACCGAATCCGAAATCGCCCTCTGAATTTGTTCCTTCCAGTTCAAAAGTCACACCTTGCTTTTTGTTTCGGCTCAGGATTATATATGCGTCCAGCCGTTCAACGCCGTCAATCTCCCCAATGGGGTCCATCTCTATGTTTACAGACTTGACAATTCCAAGCTGCGACAAGGATTCATAGGTCTTGTCTATCGCCTTTGTGCTGTAGGTCATATCCCGATGAAGAAAACACTTCTCTTCGAGGATTGACGGAACAAGATAGGCATCGCGGTTAAGATAAATGACGGTTATATCCTTATAATAAACCGTATCAGTCTCAACCGAACGCAAGTCCAAGCCTCGCACACCATACGGCGGACCGCATATAAACGTAATATTATTGATCTCATAACGCTGATGGACGTTAACGTCCTCATCATTTTCCTTATCATTTCCACCATCACCGACCGGGTTCAGAGGTTGGGGCGGACGCACTATCATGGTCAGATCGACATCAAGCGAATTCTCGGCTGTGTCAGCCACAAAGGTTATATATTCTTTCGCAAAACCATAGTAGCCGGCATTACGCAACATGGCGGTCAGGCGGGCGCGTTCGGCATCGAGCGCATTGCGATCGAACGCATGTCCGGGGGCAAACGTGAAATTCAAACTGTCGGCCATCACAATCCGCGCAACGGCAGTGTCCTCAATCTCATACGACATCGACCGCACCACATGCGCATCACCGGGATACAGATTATAGCGCACTTTCATCTTTCGGCTATCAGCATCAGAGACAGTATCAACCGTAACAGCGGCATCCATATACCCCTTGTTTACCAACGCCTGACGGAGCTGACGACGTGAAGCTTCGGTTATATCTTCTTCATACACCACCGGCGGCTGTCCGAGACGGCGAAGCCAGCGATTATACCATTTCGAGCTGTCCGATCCTGACATATTGTATATGCCAAGCTGCAGCTTTACAAACCCCAACACCTTATGATTAGGCAACTGGCGGACATAATTGACCAGATCAGCTTGATCAACATTGGATGAATCATCAACCTTCAGCTCCACATTGTCAAGCAGATATTTCCCGCCGGGGACATGACGCGCCGAACTGCATGCCCACATCAGGACAGCAGCCAATGCAACAAATAATATCCGCATAGCCGAACGATTCATTTCTAATCTGCAAATTTAACTCGACAACATGAGATTCAAAAACAATTGACAACATATTTTTCCCTACATCTGACAAAAAATCCGTAACTTTGCACCGCAGAAAGGCACATCCGGCTATATCTTGCAACAAATCAACAATTTTACATATTTTCAATGGATTTTTCCTGGTTAACTTCTCTTTTAGGTCCCGGCAATTACGGTTTGGCTAGCACACTTGTGCTTTACTCTTTCGTAATCGCTATGGGTGTGTTTCTAGGCAAGATCAAGATTGGGAGCGTGTCGCTCGGCGTGACATTTGTCCTGTTTGTCGGTATCCTCATGGGTCATCTGGGATATGTGGTCGATGAACAGGTCCTGAAGTTTGTGCGCGAGTTCGGTCTCATTCTTTTCATCTTTGCAATCGGCATTCAGGTAGGACCCGGCTTCTTCTCCTCTTTTAAAAAGGGCGGGGTGAGACTCAACGGTCTTGCCGTACTCGCCATAGTGATCAACGTTGGAATCGTGCTGACGATATACTATATCGAGCGCGGAAAAACTGATATCAACGCGCTTGTCGGCGTTATGTCAGGCGCAGTCACCAACACCCCCGGACTTGCAGCAGCACAGCAGGCAGCCGGAGACGTAGAGGCCATTAACACAATGTCGATGGGCTATGCCGCCGCCTACCCGCTTGGCGTGTGTGGCATCATAGCGGCAATGTTTCTCATCAAGGCTCTGTTCCGAATCAAGATTGACAAAGAAATCAAGGCTATAGAGGAAGAGAACGAGAAACTTCACACAAAGCCGAATATAGTTTCAATAGAGGTAACCAACCACCTGATCAGCGGCAAGTCGCTTAGAGAGCTACATGACATCATTCTGTGTGACTTCGTAATCTCCAGGCTGATGGATCAAAGCGGCAGCATAATAATCCCGACATCACAAACTCAGGTGCGCACCGGCGACAAACTCTATGTTGTCATTTCTGCAACCGACACCCCGCGATTTGAATCAGTGATCGGCCCACAGGTTGAAATGGACTGGGAGGAGGTGACCCCAAGCCGCGTGGTTTCACGTCGCATCGTCATCACCAAAAGCAAATACAATGGCGTTGCTCTAGGCTCTCTGCGACTTCACACGGCATATCAGCTTAACGCAACCCGCGTCAACCGTGCCGGCGTTGACCTTCTGGCATCGCCCGACCTCAGACTACAGATGGGCGACCGCATCACCGTTGTGGGCGACCTGAACGATATAGACCGTCTGGCACACCGTCTGGGCAACTCCATGAAACGCCTTAACGAACCCAA
>CAYTLU010000424.1:0-26608 GCA_964438665.1 uncultured Bacteroides sp. | reverse complement strand
CGGATACTTGACGGCGGCGATGTAGAGATAATCCGTATCCTCCACGAGTGCATGGACTTGCGGAATAGGATGAATGGATGATTTAAGGGCGTTGGGGAGAGCGGGTGATGGAATAGATTTGCATGCGGCATGCTGCGCAATCAAATTTCAGACGAAACCGCATAGGGCCGGATTGCAGATACAGTTCTGATGGCCAGCTACACCCGGCTTCCGTTTTCAAGCAATATCCGCACTCCCGCCGCAGACAATAGCGCGTAGTCATAACTCGCGTTTCAGGAGCGACCGCTGTCCCGACCTCAAGTGCACGCCCAACAGTCAGGACTCCATGATCACGATAGAACGCTTCCGCCAACCGATTGGAAACATTGTCATGATATGTCAGCACTGTGCCTTGCGGAGCTTCCGCGTCAGAGGACTCCGGACGGCGGTAGTCAAACTTGTATTTTGCCGTCATTGCACGCAGCAGCGACTCCAACGCTTTCCGGCGCAGATCGGCCAACCGTGATTTCGGAATAAAAATATCGCCCGCTGAATCGATAATTTCCGACACCCGAAAAACCGTATCCCCTGTTTTTGAAAGGAGATCCGCACGCATCCCCTCTTGCGGAGTCCTGGCCGGAGCTTTTTCAACTGCAACGGCAACTGTGGCGCGATCACCCGAATCGGGACATTCGACATCAAGCGCAATGCCCCAGGCCACCGGCCTAAGCGTCATTGTGATATCCAAATATCTTTGAGCAGTTTCTGATTCAAGACGAGCTGACAGCAATCGGTCGCTGTTGCGGTAAAGCATCGCTCTGGCCGGAACATCAACCGGTCGGGCAGCAATAAGCCGGTCTCCGTCAACTTTGTTGACACGGAATCCATGAAACCTGCGATCTTTGTCAAAAAAGCCTAACCCATCGCCATTAGCGATCTGCGCCGTCAATCTCGCACGAACAGTCTTGCCGGATGACGATACAGCTTTGCCAACCGGAATGCCAATCCATTTCGGAGTGTCAAACGATGCCATCTCCGACTGCGGGCGAGCCGATCGCGTGAAATATTCGGTATATCCCCTGTTGAAACTTTTTCCAAGATCAGGAGTGAATGATATTTCACTATATCCGGATGATGAACGCACATATCTGTCAGGATTGGCCGCAATGATCTTATCAAGCATTCCGCGATAAGCGCCGACAACATTCTTGACATATCCGGCATCCTTCAACCGGCCTTCGATCTTAAAAGAAGTCACACCGGCATCCAACATTTCCGCCAACGCAGACGAACGGTTAAGGTCGCGCAACGACAAAAGATGCCGGCCTTCAATCAGTTTCCGCCCCATGCCATCCGTCAGGTCAAACATCTGCCGGCATATCTGAGGACATTCGCCCCTGTTGGCGCTACGACGCATTGCGGCATAGCCGGCCTGACAGTCTCCGCTATAGCTCACACATAGCGCACCATGCACAAAAGCCTCAACCGGCACAGTCACATTCCGGCAAATCTCAGCCATCTCATCAAGGCTCAATTCGCGAGCCACGACCAACTGTGAGAATCCGACCGCCTCAAGAAAACGCGCCTTGGCCACATCACGGATGTCGCATTGCGTGCTGGCATGCAGGGCTATCGGAGGCAGTTTAAGCCGCAGCAACGACATGTCCTGAACAATCAGGGCATCAACGCCCATCCTGTAAAGATTCCATACCATAGCCTCCACATCTGCCAGTTCAGAATCAAAGACAATCGTGTTGACAGTCACATACACCCTGACATTAAATCTATGGGCGAAGTCAACAACCGATGCAATATCCTCAATGGAATTTCCGGCAGCGGCACGCGCACCGTAATTTACAGCACCCATATAGACCGCATCGGCGCCATGTTTTATGGCCTCGATGGCTATTTCCGCATTTCTTGCCGGAGCGAGCAACTCAACATGGCGGCGATAAGAATTTAAAGAAGTATCGGCTGGCATTTTCGTCATATTTTAAATGCAAAATTAATAAAAACGCCGATACCATGCACATTCCATATCCAATACAGTGTCCTGAAGGATTCCGTCCGTATGCTTGCGAGCCTTCTCATCAACTATCTGTCGGGGCGGGGTCGAAGCCTGGAGCATATCACATCATTTTTTAATCACAGAGTCAATGCACGCCTTTAGTCCTTATCTCGTTTTATATTAAAAACAACCCGACATTCGGAAAAGTTCAGCAATGCGGCGGTTCTTTTCTGCCAAAAAATTATTTCTTTGGATTTTTTCATTTTTCGGCAATTTATTTGTTTGGATAATTTCATTTCACTACCTTTACGCACTGATATAGAGCGCATTTGTATGTACTGTAAAAGACTTATCGACAAAAATCGACTGCTGTTCATGAACTATCCAAGAAATTTGAACCCTTTGTAATATTAAGTTACGAAATAGTTCTAAGTGATTGGAAATGAGCGGGCGTCACCTGCTCAATGTAGTAATTGATTACGATTTAGTTAGTTATCTACTGCATTATTCTTCTGCGCGTTGCGTAACCTTCAAAGGGTCCTTCTCCTGCAAAGGTAGTATTATTCTGTAATTTACCTAATTGATGACACCCAATGTTTTGGATGTAAATACAATGTGCCTCCGTGCGTGTTTACAAGTAAAGTTCCTCGTGAAACGTGCTCGCTCAAAATTATGGCACTCGTAACCCGCAGGGTATATTTGGCAGTGAACGCCAACTGCGAGCACTAATACACCACTTATCAGTAATCACTCGACGGCAATAGCGGAACACCTAAACCGTGAAGCCCAGACGAGGAATCACAGAAAAAAGCGCCCAAGTCTTTGCGGAGCAAAGCGGCAAGCCGATGAGAGATCATAAGTTCCGTGGCAGTTCTTTGGCTGAACGCCAAAGCGACCCTATGGGTCAATGACACGAAAGCGCGGCGGCGGTGCCGCAACTCCATAAGAAAACCCCGACAATCACTGCCGAGGTTAATAAATTATAATCTGTTCCTTTCAGATGTACCGGCTGATTTGCCTCTATACTTACTCATTGTTGTATTGAACGAATATCTAACCATCAGTCTTATTGCTTGTGTATCGCTATAATTCCATTTATCAAGGGTCATCTGTTCCCCATAGGTAATCATAGAATTTCTCGCTGTTTTGAAAACATCGGTAGCTTGAAGTTGAAAATACCAACCTTTAATGTTTTTCGTCAATCCTATGTTAAACTGCCATGATGGTTTAAGAGTTACAACATCCATATCTCCTTTTGTTCTTCCGGTCAGGTCAGCACTGAGATTGAATCCTTTACCAAGATTTATAGTGTTATATACATTCCAGAATAAGATAGGAGTGTTCATTTTTCTATTACCTTGCATCGTTTGTATATCGAAATCCTGACCTATGAGATTAAGTCTGACTCTCGGCGACCATCTTTTTATTTTAGGCGACAATGAGAGGATTATACTGTATTTCGTGATATGAGAAAAGTTATCATACGACATCAGGTTAATTGGTGAGCCATTTTCATAAGGCTTAATCACACTCATTATAGCGTCTTTGTCATACTGCCAGCCCATACTGAAAAATATCCACTTCCATACTCCGGCTAATGAAATGTCATGTATCATTTCTGAGGTCAGATAGGGATTCCCTGTTTCATAAGTAAACTTATCATCATATTGAATGGCGCTGCTTAACTGACTATAAAGCGGGCGTTTAGTCTTAGATGTATAAGAAAGTGTGAAATTTGCCTTTTTAATAGGGAAAGAGAAGTCAAAACTTGGATAAAGTCTGTTGTATTTTCTACTCTGTTCCGGAATATATGAAGAATACATATAATAATCCGACACCGTTCTTTCAAATCTCAAACCGGCATAAAATTCCACTTTATCAACAGGAATATTTATAGAAACAAAACCTGTTATGTTTGATTCCTTTATGTGGTCGTTTGCATCAGATAAATTATCGTTGATATTTTCAAACAGGTCTTTACGGTCAGTAGAAGTAAATTCGTAACCAAATTCAAGTTCATTGCCGCCAAAACCATAAGTCGCAGTTCCTTTGGAAGCCCATAACCTATTCCTGATTGTATTTTTATTGCCAAGAGTATTATTCCCTGCCAGATTACTTTCCTCGTAAATTGTCTGCGAGCTATTTTTGCGTTGTGAGTAGAAATCATTGGCGATGTTTATAGTAAAAGATTTAATCTTACCAAGATAATATAGATTTACCGAGTTTGTGGGTAGACTTCTACGGTTCCATCGGGTGTCAAACATTATGTGCTCGGTATTTAGATCATTCAGAAATATATCTTCTTCGGTATGCCAGTTAGATTTGGAATATGGCGTGGCTGCATACTCATATTTTACTCCGATTGAATGATTTTGGTTAATCTGCCAATTTGCGCCGACGTTTCCGACCAGATTAGTGTTGACAGGTCGAATATGAATATCCGCATTTAGCAGATAGTTGTCTGTTATGGTTTTTATCGTGGTATAATTCCTTTGTTCTTGAAAACGTCTGGCGTGGTCAAAATTAAATGAACCGAATACATCTATTCCACCTATTCGATAATTTAGGGATATATTATCAGCTTGTGAAAACGAGTGAGCCTGCCGCCCAGAGGCTTGAAACGCCCCGCTTAATCCATCACCTTGTTTCCTGACGGTTTTTATCAGAATGACAGATTGTATTTCCGCTCCATATTTTGCTCCCGGATTAGAGAGGACTTCAACATTTTGAATATCTTTTGAGGATATACGTTGTAGTTCCGTTCGGTCAAGCATACGTCGTCCATTTATGTATATTTGTGGGTTCCCTTTCCCGATAACTTCAATATATTCATCGTTAACCCTTACACCCGGCATTTGTGAGAACACATCAAAACAAGTGCCGACATCGCTTAACGGAGTCCCGTTAACTCTGATGACCATACCTCCTTTTGAAAGTTTGTAAGGTGCAACATTAGCAGTTACGACAACCTCTTTCAATACTTGTTCTTTTGGGTTGCCAAGAGAATCAGGGTTATTCACTATCTGAGAAAATGCCAGATAATGAAAGAGTGAAATTAACATGAACGTAAAAATCTGTTTCATACCTTTGTGTTTTTTGTCACAAAGGTATCTGCAAATTCTCCTCATTCAAATCATTTAAGGTTTCACATTCGTTTCAATGTTAAAATTATCGTTTCATATTTGTTTCAAAACCCACAAATTACATTGTAAATTAGCTAAATATCAAATTTGACATTTCATCGGACAACTTATCTCTCAACCTTGTCTTTCGTGTCCTTACAGCTCCGGCTGACACTCCAAGACAAGCCGCTATTGCCGAGTTCGAAGCGCGTACAGTGGAAAGCAGAGCCGTCAGAATATCGTCCATTGTCAGTTTGCCTGCATCCATTTTAAGGTCTATAATAAAATCGGCGAAGCAATCAAGTAAGGATTGTCGTACTCTTGTCCGGTCTTGTATTGATAGAAACGAGTTGTTATCGTTATATGCTATTTCTCCATTCTGAATAAGATCCAGCATACCTGTGTCGCGGAATCGATTAACACATATCTCGATTCTTTTAGCAATAATTTCAAAAGAGCGTGAGTTGTTATTGCTCTCTTCGTCAGCCTCAATCAATATTTGGTTTTGTCGTAGACGGTCAATCTCTTTATGGAGAGTTATATATTTACGTTTGTTGTTCCAAAAAATACAGCCGAATGCTGCGCTTGATAATAATAATATGACAAGTGCAATTATCCATATTCTTTGTGTTCTTGATTTTGATGCTAACAGCTGAATTTCAAGCATTGCATTATTATCAGCTATCTCCGCTTCTATTTTCTTGTTAAGAGCAATGCGTCCGCTAATCGAATCGTTAATTTCAGTTCCTTCTCCGGGATATACCTTACCGGTCTTTGAATAGCTGATGCAGTTTGACAACATCCTGAGGCTATTATATGTGTTAATAGAGTATTTTTCAGGAGAAGAAGCATATAGTTCTTGCGATGCTTTAAGATAAGTATCCGCTGAATCTGTTTGACCGTGATTAAGATACAGGAATCCTTTTGTTATCAGTTTACCCAGACTTTCAGATTCAATTTTATCAAGATAATCTATACTTTGATGTAAATCGGCGACAGGAAGATTGGCATAATTCAATGCAAATGTTGTATAGTATGGAGAATTTGTTGGTGTCTGTCTGACCGCTTTGTCTAAATAAACTATGGCGGAATCATTTTCATTAAGAAAGGCATAGTATATCCCTATGTCATGCAATATCCGAGATCTGTTCTCTCCTGACATATCAGACTTATTCGCCATGTGAGCATATTTAATGGCAGTGTTATAGTCTTTTTTAAGAAGAGGATGTGAGTATGTTTCAGAAAGCCCCAAATATATATCACAAATCGAAGGAACGGTTCTTGGGGTCGCCAAATCAGCGGCTTTATAAAGATACATTGCCGCAGAATCCTGTTCTCCTTTCCATCTCATTTTGATAGATGCAAGTTGATACATTTCCAATAAATGAGTTGTATCATTTGCCTCCTTGTAGTATGATATTGCATCATCT
Organism: uncultured Bacteroides sp.; assembly: GCA_964438665.1. GTDB lineage: Bacteria > Bacteroidota > Bacteroidia > Bacteroidales > Muribaculaceae > Paramuribaculum. The sequence continues at coordinate 20,069 of CAYTLU010000424.1, read as the reverse complement.
ATACCTTCAACGAGAAGATATGATTTCCCTTGATTAAGCCTGTCTATTGCCGTATAACGGACTTTATCAGCGTTATAATCCCTATTACCGGAATCACAGCCGAAAGTGGTTAATATAAAAACAAAAAAAACGTATATTGTAATTTTGGGCATAAACTTATGATATAATATTTATTGTAACAAATACTATAAGAAGGGAAAATATCCCAATGGCAAAGTTACAAAAAATTATAAAACGCCTGATACCGAGAGGGAGCTATCGTGATAAGGGGATTTCTGGCACCGATGTAGAGGGTATCGACCACGAAGTAGCTTCGACCGAATGGGAGAAAACGCGTCGATGCCGTCGGTGCGGTGTTCGAGCAGGTATTCTTCGCTCTCGGCAAGTTTCTCGCCCGACTTATCCTTGCGGTTATCGTGCAACGCTTTCGTAGCGTAGCGGAGAAAGAACCCGTTGCGTCCGCGACTGACCCCAGCCGACTGAATGGCGAGTATGAGGTCTTCGTTGTTGGAGCGGTTGAAGAAGGGCATGAGGCGTGGTTACGGATTGGTAACGTAGCGAAGTCCCAACAATGCTTCGGCGTTGCTTTCCGTTACTTTCGTTTTTTCTGTCTGCCTCACTAAATTGCCTGTCAGCCAAAACCTTTACTCCATTCTTCCGCGTTTCATTTTTTATTCGTACTTTTGTTGAGATAAACTTTGAAAAGCAACCTAAATACAAGGCTCTATTCAAAAGAGCCTATGGTCTTTTATGCGAGATACGAAACTTCATTATGCCATTCGATGCTCTATAGAGAATTTCGGAAAATTTGACTATATAGATAATGAGGACAACTCCGAAATCAGACATGTTCGTATTTGTCCGATTTATGCTGTCGCCCAAATGGGACGGATCAAACAAGGTATTGAAAAATAACAGTTCTTGCTAACTTTGGCGTCGTCTTGGAGACACGTCATCAACAAAAACCAAACAAGTTTGGTTTTGTATTCGACTTATTTGTATCTTTGCCGAACAAGACGGAGATTCGTAATAACAAATAAAACTCTTTTATCAAAACATGGCAACAAAACCCTTTCACTATCAGGAAATGTTTCCAATGTCGGCCGACAAGACCGAATACTATCATCTGACATCGGACTATGTCAAAGTGGAAAACTGGGGCGGAAACGAAGTGCTTGTGGTCGATCCCGAAGCACTGACCGTACTCGCACGCCAAGCCACCCACGACAATGCGTTCATGCTGCGTCGCGAGCACAACGAAATGGTTGCAAAAATCCTCCACGATCCCGAAGCAAGCCAAAATGACAAATTCGTAGCTTTGACTATGCTCCGCAACGCCGAAGTAGCAGCCAAAGGCCAGCTTCCTTTCTGCCAGGACACCGGCACAGCTATCTGCATCGGAAAGAAAGGCCAGAACGTCTATACCGGCGGAGGCGATGAAGCACGCATCTCCAAAGGCGTATATGACACCTACACACAGAACAACCTGCGATACTCGCAGAACGCACCGCTAAACATGTATGATGAGGTCAACACCGGCTGCAATCTGCCGGCCCAGATCGATCTATACGCAGTTGACGGCGACGAATACAAATTCCTCTTTGTTGCAAAAGGCGGTGGTTCGGCCAATAAGACATATCTCTATCAGGAGACAAAAGCTCTCATAAACCCGAAAACACTACTGCCGTTCCTTGTTGAAAAGATGAAATCACTCGGCACAGCGGCATGTCCTCCCTACCACATCGCATTCGTGATCGGCGGAACTTCGGCGGAAATGAACCTTGCCACAGTCAAGAAAGCATCCGTGAAATATTATGACAATCTTCCCACAGAGGGGAATGAATTCGGTCATGCATTCCGCGATGTCGAACTCGAAAAGCAGCTGCTTGAGGAAGCACACAAAATCGGCCTTGGAGCGCAATTCGGCGGCAAATATTTTGCTCATGACATCCGCGTGATCCGTCTGCCCCGACATGGTGCGTCATGTCCTGTCGGTTTGGGCGTGAGCTGCTCGGCCGACCGCAACGTCAAAGCCAAGATCAACCGCGATGGTCTGTGGATTGAGAAACTTGATGCCAACCCCGGCGAACTCATTCCCGAATCGATGCGCAATGCCGGCGAAGGCAACGCCGTTTCAATCGACCTCAACCGTCCGATGCCGGAAGTGCTGGCCGAACTGTCGAAATATCCGGTTTCAACACGCCTGTCGCTTAACGGAACAATCATTGTTGGCCGCGACATCGCACACGCAAAGATCAAAGAACGCCTTGACAGCGGCGAACCGATGCCACAGTATCTCAAAGATCACCCCATCTACTATGCCGGTCCGGCGAAAACTCCGGAAGGCATGGCGTCAGGATCATTCGGCCCGACAACTGCCGGACGCATGGACAGCTATGTAGATCAGTTCCAGGCTGCCGGAGGCTCAATGATAATGATTGCAAAAGGCAACCGCTCAAAGCAAGTGACCGACGCCTGCCACAAACATGGAGGCTTCTATCTCGGCTCTATCGGCGGTCCGGCTGCAATCCTGGCAAAAGACAGCATCAAGAAAGTTGAGCTTCTGGAATATCCGGAACTCGGCATGGAAGCGATCTGGAAAATTGAAGTTGAAAACTTCCCTGCATTCATCCTCGTTGATGACAAGGGCAACGATTTCTTCACCCAGATTGCAGAAAAATGCAAAGGATGCGCCCTTAAATAGCAATCGGTATCAACAAAAGCAAGAAATGCGTGCATTCCGGCATCGGAGTGTGCGCATTTTTCTATCACTCACAGATTCACCTTTTATCCGATAATATCTTCGGAAGGATTCACCAAGACCAGCCTATGAGTGGCACGCGTGACAGCTGTATAAAGCCACCGCAGATTTTCAAGCGGTTCAACATCGGCAGGCGTGAATCCGAGATCCACATAAACGCTTTCCCACTGTCCGCCCTGAGCCTTATGGCATGTCACACAATAGGCATATTTCACCTGAAGGGCATTAAGATAAGGATCACTGCGCAATATTTTCATGCGCGTGCGCACAGGTGTAGCAGCCGTGAAAAGCTCCGGATCATTAAGCAGCGACATATACAGCGCATTAAACCGCTCCGCCTCCAATGCCGGAGCCTCCGATGTCAGAGTGTCAAGCATCAGTTTGCAGTCAAACGCGACATCACGGTCGGTCAGACGCAATGTCACATCGGCAAAGCGGAATCCGTAACGGCTTTCCGTACCATAAATGCGTTCGATGACAGCGATATCTCCATTGGCAACAAAATCAAGATCTTTCACCTTTGCGCTCCACAGATAATTGTTTTTCGCCACCATCAATCGTTCATCGCGGCATAGTTCCTCCTCTTTATAAAGTATCTTTGCCCGGATTGCCTGATTGAACAGCACTGCACGTTTGTTGGATCTGGTGACAATCAACGTCTGATCCTCACCGTAATCACCGTATGATGCCGTTATCGAATCCTCCAGATCCTCTCCGGCCACCACCTCAACATCATCAAAACGAGATGTTATCAACCGAGGCTCAGGCAACGGCTCGCGGCGCATGGCTCGTCTCAGCCAAGTTGCATTATACAGGATTCCAGACATGGCTTCCTGTCGCACGACATCAGTGAGAACCGCACGCGTCACATTCAATCCATAGCCGCGCAACACATCCGGCTGCAACGCCGGACTTTCCCCACACCCGACCGGAGGAAGCTGGGCGGTGTCACCCAACAGAATCATTCTGCATCCCTCTCCCCCATAAACATACTGAATCAAGTCTTCCAAGAGATTGCCTCCCGACTCCCGGCCTCCCCCATCGCCAATCATCGAAGCCTCATCGACTATGAAAACAGCATCTGTCATTGAATTGTCAGCAACCTCGCCGAAGCCGTTCATCAACCCTTCAGAGCCGCGGTAGATCCGGCGATGAATCGTAGATGCCGGATAGCGGGCAAATGCGCCAAACACTTTTGCTGCACGTCCGGTCGGAGCGAGAAGCACCACCGGCACTTCGGCCTCGCGCAAAGCCCTCACCAACGCGCCTGTCAACGATGTCTTTCCTGTTCCGGCATAGCCGCACAGCAAAAACACCGAATCGCTGCGCGTTGATGGCGCGCAGAAACGCGCCAATGCTGCAATAAGCTTTATCTGCTGATCATTCGGATCGTATGGCAGATTCAAAAAAATTCGTTCGGCAAATTCATTGATGTCCATAGTCACTACTACATCTAAACCGGTTTGGTTGCACGCAATATCTCACGTTTTCCGCCCTCAGGCCCTGCAAGACGCTCAACATTGAATCCGACAGACTCCAACATACGCCTAACCGATCCTTTGGCACAATAAGTGGTCAGAATCCCTCTCGGACGCATTGCCTCAAACACACGCCTGAAGCATGCTTCAGACCACATCTGAGGTTGCTTGTCCGGAGCAAATGCATCATAATAGACCACATCAATCTCCGTCGGCAACTGACATTCCAGAAAATCAACATGCAGCTTCTCCAATACAAAATCCCGGGCAATCCTAACCGGAGCATCCCACTCGGCATTATTGACATCGGCAATAACCGGAACCGCCTTGGCGTAACCCATCGCATCCACAACCGCCCTGTCAAGCGGAAACAATTCCAATGATATATAATGGACAGGCATATCTATTGCATTCACCGACAATGCCACATTCAGCCCTGTCCCGAATCCGATTTCAAGCACGCGCAGAGGCGCGGCCACAGAATATTCGCTACGTTTCCGCAATCCGCAATCAACATAGACATGACGGCTTTCCGTAACCGCCCCCTTGACCGAATGGTAATGCTCGTCGATATCACTGCGGTAGAGCGTGGCCGATCCGTCAGCCGTCAACTGTATTTCTGTTTTTATAGGATTCACAAGCGCAAAGATAGCTTTTTTTACTATATTTGCAGTATATTACATTGTTTTCTACAAATCATAACAACTATGGAAATTGGACAGAAAGCTCCTGAAATTCTCGGCAAAGACCAGAACGGAAAAGAAATACGCCTCAGCGACTACACAGGCAAAAAACTTATTCTCTATTTCTACCCGAAAGACAACACTCCGGGCTGCACGGCCGAAGCATGCTCGCTGCGTGACAATTTTGATGCGCTCCGGCAGCGCGGCTATGAGATTGTAGGCGTAAGCTCCGACAGCGAGGCATCCCACCTGAAATTCATCGCCAAGCAATCACTGCCTTTCACCCTTATAGCCGATACCGGCCATAGGCTTCAGGAAGAAATGGGAGTATGGGGTGAAAAGAAACTCGCCGGACGAACATATATGGGAACTCTCCGCACCACATTCATCATCGGTCCTGACGGCACGATAACCGACATTTTCGGCCCGAAACAGATCAAGACGAAAGAGCATGCACTGCAAATACTTAACATTTCATAATTTCAGACAATTGCCAAAATTCTGATGCGCTCCTTACTAACCCTTGCCGTCACTGCAACCATTTCACTCTCGGCCGCGTCACCATACGTGTATGTCGATCCCGATGGGAATTTCCGGGACAACGATTCGACCTACCGATTTATCGGCACTAACTTCTGGTATGGTCCGATTCTCGCATCAGACGGACAAGGGAGCAACCACTACCGTCTGCAGCGTGAGCTTGACAGTCTTCAAACACTCGGCATAAACAATCTACGCATTCTTGCCGGCGCGGAAGGTCCGGAGGGCTTGCCACATCATATCAGTCCGGTTCTTCAGACAAAGCCCGGCGAATACAACGACACGCTGCTTATCGGTCTTGACAGACTCTTGGCCGAACTGGAACTCCGGCAAATGAAAGCCGTGATCTATCTGACCAATGCATGGGAATGGAGCGGCGGCTACGGATCATACCTCCAATGGACCGGACATGGTAAAGCCCCCATACCCGGCATTGACGGCTATAAGGAATACGTAGATCATGTGGCGCAGTTCGTGCTGTCGGCAGATTCTCGCCAACTGACTATTGATCATGCCCGATATATGGCATCGCGAGTCAACACCGTAACAGGACGCCCCTATTCGGAATCTCCGGCCATAATGTCATGGCAGATATGCAATGAGCCTCGCGCATTCTCCAAAGAAGGCAAAGAGGCGTTGCTCTCCTGGATCAGTCAGATGGCACAAGCCATCAAAGCCGCAGACCCCAACCATCTGGTCAGCACCGGAAGCGAAGGCATGTACGGCTGCGAAATCGACCTTGACCTATGGACGCGCATACATTCGCTGCCCGAAATCGACTATGCCGTGATCCATCTTTGGCCTACAAACTGGGGATGGGCTTCTCGCGACAGCGTTGAAGATCATCTGGAGCAGGCATGCCGCCTTTCCGATGAATATATTGAGACCCATTTGAATGCGCTCGCAGACCGTGGCATCCGCAAACCCCTCGTCATAGAGGAATTCGGCTATCCCCGCGATGGATTCAGATTCTCGCCCGATGCGCCGACAACAGCCCGAGACGAATATTATGATCATATCTTCAAGCGTTTCAGCTCCGATATGCAGATTGCCGGAGTCAATTTCTGGGGATGGAACGGAGTGGGACGTTCCGCAAACCGGCCTGACAACTTATGGCGGCCGGGCGACAACTATCTTTGCGACCCTGCCCACGAACCGCAAGGAATGTATGGCGTTTTCTCATCCGATGCGTCCACCATCAACCTGATCCGCAAATATAATTGCAAAAACAGACATTGATTCTTCTTGATTTTTACTACTTTTGCATCATTGATTAACTACATTATAAAAAGAGATGAAAAAAGACAGAATCTTGGTGACCGGTGGCACTGGCTATATCGGCTCACACACGGTAGTTGAACTACAGAACGCCGGATATCCGGTTGTGATTATCGACAATCTATCCAACTCCAACCGCGATGTAATAGACGGAATCGAACGCATCACAGGTATCAGACCTGACTTCGTGGAAGCAGACTGCACCGATATTTCCGCGCTCAAAAAGCTCTTTGCCGACTATCCCGATATCCGCGGAATAATAAATTTCGCAGCAAGCAAAGCTGTTGGCGAATCCGTTCAAAAACCTATTCTTTACTACCGCAACAACCTCAACACCCTGCTCAACCTGCTTGATTTGATGGGGCCGAACGGAGTCAAAGGAATCGTGTTCTCATCGTCATGCACTGTCTATGGCGAGCCAGACGAGAATCCTGTCACAGAAAAATCTCCCATCAAAAAAGCCACATCGCCTTATGGCAATACGAAACAGATATCTGAAGAGATCATAACCGATGTCATAAATTCGGGAGCTCCATTCAAAAGCGTCATCCTGCGCTATTTCAATCCGGTTGGCGCACACCCGACCGCAGAGATCGGAGAGCTGCCAAACGGCGTTCCACAAAACCTCATTCCTTATCTCACACAGACCGCAATCGGCATCCGCAAAGAGCTAAGTGTGTTCGGTGATGACTATAACACGCCCGACGGATCTTGCATCCGCGACTATATCAATGTTGTGGATTTGGCGAAAGCCCATGTCCTGGCAGTTGAACGCATGCTCAACAATGCCACCGAAGAAAAAATCGAGATATTCAATCTTGGCACCGGACGCGGCACATCCGTACTTGAACTCATCAACACTTTCGAGCAGGCCACAGGAGTCAAAGTGCCCCATAAGATTGTCGGTCGCCGCGAGGGTGATATCGAAAAAGTATGGGCCGATCCGTCTTATGCCAACAATGTGCTTGGTTGGGTTGCGGAATCGACACTCGAAGACACCATGCGATCTGCCTGGGCCTGGCAGTGCAAGTTGCGCGAACGCGGCATAATGTAACTGTCATTATCCCCTCCCCCCCCTTGACAGGCTCTATATAATAGAATGACACTGCGCAGAATAATAATATGTTTGGTCTGCGTCCTGACTGCCACACAGGTAATCAGGGCGCGGCAACATATTCTGCCCGAGCCTGAGCCGGCCGACAGCAATATCGTGATAAGCCTGCTGACATGCGCTCCCGGGAAAGACGTCTATGAACTGGAAGGGCATTCCGGATTGCGCATGCAATACGGCCGATACGACATTACCGCAAATTGGGGACTTTTTGATTTCGATTCGCCTAACTTCTTGTTTCGCTTCGTCAAAGGCGAAACGGATTATTGTGTCGGCGCATACCCGACAATGGCTTTTCTCTATCAATATCAGCAGGCCGGCCGACGAGTGACAGAACAGGTGCTGAACCTGACAGATGAGCAAGCGCGGCGTCTGATATCACTAGTCGATGAAAACCTGCAACCTGAAAACAAGATATACCGCTACAACTATGTCAAGGACAACTGCGCCACACGAGTGCTTGACGCAATTGAGCGCGCCTTAGGTAGCCGGATTGTCCTGACATCGGAATATTCATCTCCGAAAGCCACCTGTCTGACATTCAGAAATGAAATGCGACACTTCCACCGCAACTATCCGTGGTATCAGTTCGGAATCGACATAGCGTTGGGATCGGGCATAGATTATCCTATCTCACAGCGTGAAACCATGTTTGCGCCTGTTGTCATGCAGCAACTTACAGCAAATGCAAAAATAATTACAGATGGGGAAGCAAAACCGCTGGTGATTGACACAAAAATCATATCCGATGGAGCGGAATCCGGAATAGCCCGGCCTGCAACCCCTTGGTATCTGACACCATTGGCTTCAATGTCCGGACTGCTTGTAATCACCTTGCTGCTGACATGGCGTAATCTCAGACGGCATACGCATTCAAGATGGTTCGATGCTTTGCTTTTCGGCGCGGAAGGGATATGCGGATGCGTGGTGGCGTTCCTCGTATTCGTTTCCGTCCATGAGGCTTCATCGCCAAACTGGGTGCTTTTATGGCTGAATCCGCTATGCCTGTCAGTCCCGCTGTTGCAATGGTGGAAGCGTACGCGACCGGTGACCACCGTCTATCATGCATTCAACATCGTGGCGACATTGTTGCTGACAGTGCTGTTCATCGTTGGCGTGCAATCGCCAAATCCGGCTTTCTATCCGGCTATGGCCTCCGCTCTTGTCCGCTCCCTTTTCATAATTTACTCCCACAAATATCATGAGCAGAAAAAAGCTTGACATTCCATACTGCACCAACCGGCTGCTTGGATTGATGGCCGTATTGCTGACGGCGTTCAATGCAAACTCTCAGGCCATGCAGCGTCCCGCAATGGTGATAGGGATTGTTGTAGAGGGTTTGAGCGATGACTATCTCGAATTGCTGAAACCGCAATTCGTGGATGGCGGCTTCAACAGGCTGATGAAAAACGGTGTGCGCATGACTGACATATCATTCGGTCCCGGACTCGACCCGACGGCTGCAACCGCCGTGATCTACACCGGAGCATCACCAATGGTCAACGGCATTCCGGCAGCCGCCGTTTATTCCCCATCTACAAATGTGTCGTCGCCAATCCTGCTAGATGCCAAAAGCATGGGGAATTTCACGGACGAGACCTATTCTCCGAAAAACCTGAAAGTGTCAACGCTGTCCGATGAAGTCAGGATGGACTCAGATGGTGACGGTTTTGTTTACTCAATAGCCGCCGACCCGCAAATCTCAATAATATTATCCGGACATGCTGCAAACGGAGCATACTGGATATATGACCGGACAGGCAACTGGGCATCATCCATCTACTATCGCGACATGCCCAAAATCATCAGCAACCGGAACTACCGCACTCCTCTCCGGTCGCGCCTTGACACCATGAAGTGGGAGCCATCGATAGATATATCCCTATTCCCTCTGCTTTCAAAAAGCGAGAAGACTAAATCTTTCAGCCACACATTTCCGTCGAAACAATATGACCGCTATGCGCGGTTCAAATCGACTCCGATGGCCAACAAGGAGGTGACAGACATCGGCATCGACCTGATCAACGCAATGAGTCTGGGATATGACAATGCGATGGATATGCTCAATCTCGCCTACACAGTCACTCCGCATGAAGGCTCTCGCGCCGAGACAATTGACCTATATCTCCGTCTCGACAAAGATCTGGCAAGGCTGTTTGAAACCGCTGAAAAAGTGTCCGGAGCAGGAAACACCACCATATTTCTCTCAGGTCTGCCGTCAACCGGCCAATATCCTACCGATGATGTAAAATGGCGTGTCCCGACCGGTGAATATTCCATAAAAAAGGCGCTCTCGCTGCTCGACATGTATCTGATGGCAACGCATGGCAATGCCGACTGGGTGACAGGCTATAACAACAAGCAATTCTATCTCAACAGAAAACTCATAACAGACAAAGGTCTGAATCTGGCTAATTTCCGCACAGAAGTCGCCGATTTTCTGGCGCGTATGGCGGGAGTATGCAACGTGTTCACCATCGACGATGTCATTGCTGCGCGAGTTGGCGCCGATCCGCAGGCTCTCAAGCGCAACATCTCTGTTGAACACAGCGGCGACGTCTTTGTCGAGATCAATCCGGGATGGCAGATTGTCGATGACCCTTCCCTATCGGCATCAAAAAAGAGACATGGCGCTGAGCGCATGAACAGCAATCGCATACCGGCTTTTATACTCACACCCTCAATTTCATCGCATCGCATAGACTATCCGGTCGATGCACGCGCCATCGCACCGGCCATAGCCCGAACAATACGCATCCGCGCTCCTAACGCAGCATCGGAAAGCTCGTTGCGCACCAACTAAAGCGCACCCCTACCTTATACACATATTTTTCATCCTTCCCTGACAACATAGCATATTATGTCGCACATTTTCACTATCTTTGTATGCGATTCTGGGAAAGTCACCACGGCTCTCCCCGTTTGTTCATGTTAGGAACTTAATAACCAGATATATAAATGTCATTTAACTCATTTTTAAGCAAAATATTCGGCAACAAGTCAACCCGCGACTTGAAAGAGATTCAGCCGATAATCGACAAGATCAAGAAACTGGAGCCGGAAGTGCAGAAACTCAGCCCTGACGAACTCCGCGAAAACATCAACAAGGTGCGTCAGGACATCCGCCTTGCCACCAAGGAGAATGAGGATCGGATTCAAGAGATTCGCCAGCAAGTGGAGACACTGGATGTTGACCAGCGTCAGCCGCTTTGGGATGAACTCGACCGCTGCGAGAAAAACATTCTTGACACAATAGAAGAGAAACTCAACGAACATCTGCCAATCGTATTCGACACACTGCGCGAAACAGCTGCGCGTTTTGCAAAGTCAGAGACTGTAGAAGTGACCGCCACACAGCTCGACCGCGATCTGGCCGCTCAAGGAAAAGACTTCCTGACCATCGAAGGTGACAAAGCCATCTATAAGAACCATTGGATGGCTGGAGGCAATGAGATCACATGGGATATGATCCACTATGAGGTGCAGCTCATTGGCGGCGTTGTTCTCCATCAGGGTAAAATCGCTGAAATGGCAACCGGCGAGGGAAAGACTCTGGTTGCTACGCTTCCGGTATTTCTCCGTTCGCTCTCCGGAAGAGGCGTACATGTGGTGACGGTCAACGACTATCTGTCGAAACGCGACTCGGAATGGATGGGGCCGCTCTATATGTTCCACGGATCTACCGTGGATTGCATCGACAAACACGAACCCAACACACCGGAACGCCGCGCAGCATACAATTGCGATATCACATTCGGAACAAACAACGAGTTTGGTTTCGACTATCTGCGTGACAATATGGCTATAACACCATCCGACATGGTGCAGCGCAAACACTACTACGCCATTGTCGATGAGGTGGATTCGGTTCTTATTGATGACGCGCGTACGCCGTTGATCATTTCCGGACCTGTTGCAAAAGGCGATGACCAGATGTTTGAACAGTTCCGTCCGAACGTAGAGGCCGTTGTCAACGCCCAGCGTCGTCTTGTCACCCAGATTCTGTCCGAGGCTAAGACAAAGCTTGCAAGCGATGACAAAGAGGTGCGCAAAGAAGGTGCGCTACTTCTGTTCCGCGCCTATAAAGGTCTGCCGAAAAACAACGCTCTGATCCGCTTCCTCAGTCAGGAGGGCATGAAAAACATCCTGCTCCAGACCGAGGCTTATTATCTTCAGGACAATTCTCGCGAGATGCCGAAAGCGACCGAACCGCTCTACTTCGTCATTGATGAGAAAAACCGCAGTGTCGAACTGACTGACAAAGGCATTGACGAACTGACCGGCAAGAGTCCCGACCCCAACTTCTTCGTGCTGCCTGACATCGCATCGCTACTGTCGGAAACAGAGACGATTCAGGACATAGCCGAACGCCGCCAGCGCAAAGACGAGTTGATGCAGGAATATGCTGTCAAGGCAGAACGCGTCCACACGGTCACCCAGCTTCTCAAAGCCTACACTCTTTTTGAGAAAGATGTTGAATACGTGATTGACGACAATAAGATCAAGATTGTCGATGAACAGACCGGACGTATCATGGAAGGCCGACGCTATTCCGATGGTCTCCATCAGGCAATCGAGGCGAAAGAAGGAGTCAAGGTTGAAGCTGCGACACAGACTTTTGCCACGATCACTCTTCAGAACTATTTCCGAATGTACCACCGTCTTGCGGGCATGACCGGTACGGCAGAAACCGAGGCCGGCGAATTCTGGGACATCTACAAACTTGATGTCGTCACAATCCCGACAAACCGTCCGGTGGCGCGTATCGACCAGAAAGACCGCGTCTATAAGACCAAGAAAGAAAAATATGCCGCTGTCATAGATGAAATCCAGCAACTTGTCAATAAAGGACGGCCGGTGCTTGTCGGAACGACATCGGTTGAAATCTCCGAACTGCTGTCGCGCATGCTCAAAATGCGCAATATCCCTCACAACGTGCTCAACGCCAAGCTCCACCAGAAAGAGGCTGAGGTTGTTGCTTTAGCGGGTAAGGCCGGAACGGTCACAATTGCCACGAACATGGCCGGCCGCGGTACGGACATCAAGCTCCCGCCGGAGGTCAAAGAGGCCGGAGGTCTGGCAATCATCGGCACAGAGCGTCATGAGTCGCGCCGCGTCGATCGCCAGTTGCGCGGACGTTCAGGCCGTCAGGGTGATCCGGGATCATCTGTGTTCTACGTCTCATTTGAAGACCAGCTGATGCGCCTGTTCGTAACTGACAGGGTCATGAAGATGCTTGACCGTTTCGGGCTCAAAGAGGGCGAGATGATCGAGTCAAAAATGATCGACAACGCAATCGAAAACGCGCAGAAACGTGTCGAGGAAAACAATTTCGGCATCCGCAAACGCCTGCTTGAATATGACGATGTCATGAACAAGCAGCGCACATATATCTATTCACGCCGTCACCATGCTCTACTGGGCGAACGTATTGGTGTTGACATCAACAACATGTTTTGGGATGTTGTGGAAAACCTCATCAACACCTACGACCAGCCGACTGACTATGACGATCTCGCCACGGAAGTGTTCAAGATTCTTGCCATTGAACTGCCGTTCAATGAAGAAGAATTCCGCGCTCAGGCCAAAGAAGACCTGATCGGGAAGCTGCACGCAGCGGCGATGGAGGCTCTTGACAGGAACAACCGGCGCATAACCGATGTGGCCGATCCCGTGATCAAGCAGTGGGTCAAGGATCGCGGCGATGAAGGTCGCATCATGGTGCCGATGACCGATGGCAAGCGTGTATTCTATCTGCGTGTCAACCTAAAAGAAGCATATGAATCTGACTGTCGCTCAATTGTCAAGGAATGGCAGAAATCCGTGCTTCTTTCGTCAATCGATGAATTGTGGAAAGAGCATCTGCGCGAGCTTGATCAGCTGCGGCAGTCGGTGCAGAACGCATCCTACGAACAGAAAGATCCGCTTGTAATATATAAGGTGGAGTCATTCCATCTGTTTGAACAGATGCTCAACAACCTCAATGTCAAAGTTGCATCGGTAATGCTCCGCGGACATATCCATGTGCCAACTCAGCAACCTGCAGCCGGTAGCGAAATGGGATCACACCGTCCGGCGCCGGAAGTTCAGCGTGCGATGCCGGAGAGCAACCAACCGCGCGTACAGTACCGCACTTCGCGTGAGGGAATGCCGGGCGAAGCTGAGACCCGCGCTGCCGCATCAGCCCAGCAAGGCGAAAAGCAGCGTCCGCAGCCCATCAAAGCCGGACCGAAAGTTGGACGTAACGATCCCTGTCCCTGCGTCAGCGGCAAGAAGTTCAAAAACTGTCATGGACGCAATTTATGATCCGTTCATTTGTGCTACTCTGACATAAACGATTTTATATGAACAAGAAAAACACAAAATATATAATAGCAGGCGCGGCCATTGCTGTGATCCTTATTGCTGTGATCCTCTATCTGACCTACACTGTCACCGTGCAGAAAAAAGCCAATTTGGAAGCACAGGATCAGATTGAGCAGCTGAAACTTGACTATGACAACCTGTCGATAGAAAACGAGTTGAACGACCTCAACAACCAGTTTGAGATGCATGAAAATGCAGCAATCCGGCTTGAGAATGATTCGATTCTGGCAAAATACAATGCCTCGAAAGCCCGCGTTGAAGAACTTGTCAAGCAGTTGCAGGAGCAGAAAAATCTCCGCAAGATCGACAAGGCCGAAATAGATAAGTTGCGCAAGGAGATCAGTGACCTGCGCGGATTGCTGCGTCACTACATTGAACTTGTTGACTCTCTTGGGAAAGAAAACACCGCCCTCAAAGTTGAAAACGAGGAAGTCAAAGGACGCAATGAGGAGCTCGTTTCACGCGTTGATGAAGTTTCACGCGAAAATGAACATCTGTCAGAGCGAATGACCCTTGCCGAGAAGCTGAACGTTACCGGAGTCAGTCTGACCGCCCTGAACAAGAAAGGGAAAAACGAAAAGAAGGTGACAAAAGCAACGCAGCTTAAGGTGTCATTTACCATTCCGCAGAACAATTCCACTCCGGTCGGCCCGAAAACAATCTATCTGCGCCTGACCGGGCCGGAAGGCTCGCTACTTGGATCGGGAGGTTCTTTCAATTTTGAAGGACAGTCGCTCCGGTGTACAGCAAAGAAGACCATCGAGTATGCCGGCGATGAGATTCCCGGGGTAACAATCTATTGGGATGTCAACACAACTCTCAACCCTGGAGACTACACGGTTGAACTGTTTGCTGACAACTATCGCCTGACCTCTCGCCATTTCACTCTGAAAAAATAATCACGCGCCAATGTAATCCGAATGACATATATTCAGGACATATTTAACGAGATCAATTCGGTAGAAGTCTCCGCAGCTTCCTCCATCTATAAACTGCTGCTGAGTCTTCTGCTCGGCTGTTGCGTTGGGATGGAACGCAAGCGCAAAGGGCAGAATGCCGGACTTCGCACATTCGCCCTCATATCTATGGGCGCGACGCTGGCCATGATTCTCTCTATATATGTTCCGCAGGAATACCTTGGACTGAAAAACGGCGATCCGGGACGAATAGCCGCACAGGTAATCACCGGGGTAGGCTTTCTTGGCGCTGGGGCGATCATACAGGGCAAAGGATCTGTGCGCGGGCTGACTACGGCAGCCGGAATCTGGATGGTGGCTACCATCGGTCTGGCTGTCGGGGTCGGCATGTATGTCGTATCCACCGTAGCAACTGCCCTGATTATTTTCATATTGATGTTTTTGGAACAGATCGAACGCGAGATAAAGCTGGGCGGAGAGTCGCGCATAATCCGCTTGCGCCTGTCAGAAATCGTTACTGACATCCAACCTTATCGCGAATGTCTCTCGCGGCATAAGGTGCATTTGGTAGATGTCTATGTGGAATATGACTACGCTGCGCCAAACACCTGCATCAACCTCGTGACTCTGGCGCGAGAGACAGTGGATTTCATCACGCTCTTTGACGATTTACACAATATCAAACCCACGGAATCCATATCGCTTGCAAATCAGGTTACATTCTGATCTCACGATCGCTCCACCTATTCCAACATAACCCATACAAAGTAATATTCATGACATTTGCCACAATATTATTGTCTGCTGCGGCAGTCCACGCTGAAATCAGCATTGAGAGCCTGATAAGCGATCTTGCGTTTATTCTGATTCTTGGAGCTATAACAACATTGTTTTTCAAATGGATAAAGCAACCGGTTGTGCTGGGCTACATAGTGGCAGGCTTCCTTGCCAGCCCGCATTTCGAATATCTGCCTTCGGTCACTACCGAAAGTAATATCGAGTTCTGGGCTCAGCTCGGAATCGTCATTCTGTTATTCTCGCTCGGATTGGAGTTCAGTTTCAAAAAGTTGCTCAACGCCGGAGGGTCAGCCGTTGTGACATCTCTCATCACCGTGATAGGAATGATGTGTGCGGGGTTCTGCATCGGTCATCTGTTGGGATTTTCAAGCATCAACTCGCTGTTTCTCGGCGGTATGCTTTCAATGTCATCCACCACGATCATCATCAAGGCGTTCAACGACCTGGGCATAACGCACAAGAAATTTGCCGGGCAAGCGTTTGCCATCCTGATTGTCGAAGATCTGTTTGCCGTCCTGATGATGGTGATATTGTCATCTATCGCTCTCAATAACAGCGTGCAGGGATCGGAGATGCTTTTCAGCATCAGTAAACTCGTGTTCTTCCTGATTATCTGGTTCACCGTCGGGGTTTTCGTACTTCCATCTCTGCTGAACCGCACGCGCCGGTTTCTCAACAGTGAAACGCTGCTGATAATCTCAATGGGGCTTTGTCTGGGAATGGCGGTCTTTTCCGTCTATTGTGGATTCTCGCTTGCTCTCGGAGCGTTCGTGATGGGATCTATCCTTGCCGGAACAAGTTTTGCAGAACGCATCGAACATGTCACCCTGCCGGTCAAGGATCTTTTCGGCTCTATTTTCTTCATCTCCGTCGGGATGATGGTCAACCCAGACACAATCGTTGAATACGCCACTCCGATTCTGCTGCTGTCGGTCGTTGTCATCATCGGAAAGATCGTGTTCGGCACATTCGGCTTGCTTGTCTCCGGACAGACACTGAAGATTGCCATCGAATCAAGTTTTTCTCTGACGCAGATAGGCGAGTTTGCATTCATCATCGCTACGCTGGGCATGCAGTTGGGCGTGCTTGATCCTTCGATCTATCCCATTGTTGTTGCAGTCTCGGTGCTGACCACATTCACAACACCCTATTTCACTCGAATGGCAGATCCGGTTTACCGTCTGATCGAACGGAATCTGCCGCGCAAGTTGCATTTCCTGATTGACCGGTACAGTAAAACAGCCGGTGAAGAAAGCGCAACAGGACGTATTTGGAAAGATGTGCTGCGCCGCTATATATGGAGGATATTGCTGTATGCGTCAGTGCTGACGGCTATATGCCTGGTCTCTCAACAATGGCTCTTGCCGTGGCTTATAAAAGTCATGCCGGGATGGGCGCGGTTTGTCTGCGCTATCGGCACACTCATTGCAATGAGTCCGTTCCTGCTGGCTCTTTCCTACCCTTCATCAAAGAAGTCAGAGCGAGATTTTCTGAAAAATGCAAATGAACGCTATGAAGTTCCTCTCGTGGTGCTTCGCATATTCCGGCTGCTGATGGCTCTGGCATTTGTGTGTTATATCATATCAGCAATATATTCACCGCGCTTCGGTGTCGTTGCCGGAATAATTGTCTTTGCCATAATTCTTTTCGGCGTCTCAAAGCAACTGAGCCGGAAAATGCGCCGCATGGAAGAAAAATTCATCAACAACCTTAATGAGCGCGAGCTACGTCGTTCAGGGCGCAACAACAACATTATCAGCAATCTCCACATGGCATTCATGACCGTTGGCTATGGATGTCCGTTTGTCGGGATGCGGCTGGCCGATTCCGGAATCAGGTCACGCTATGGTGTAAGTATTGCCGCAATACAGCGTGGGGCAGACAATATCCCGGTTCCGGGCGGCGATGTTCGCGTGTTCCCTGCCGACATACTCTCTGTCATCGGAACAGAAGAAGAGATACTCCGGCTGCTGCCTGTGGTTGAAGCGAAGCAGGACGAGAACGCAACGAACGGTGTAAAGACCGGAAACCTGAAGCTGACATCGATCCAATTGTCCGGCGAATCTCCGCTGATAGGCAAAACCGTAGCTGATTCGGAACTGTCAACGCGCTACCAGTCGCTCCTTGTCAGCCTGCTGCGCAACGGCGAATATATCACGCCGGATAGTGCCACTCATTTTGCCGAAGACGATATCCTCTGGTTGGTTGCCGATCCGGCAATCATCGCCCCACTGCGATAATCTTCCGCAACGTTTTGCTAACTCGCAAAAAATGGGCTATCTTTGTACATCAAACAGAAAACCCATACAAACCTTTGAAATGCAGGAAAAGATAATCATTCTCGATTTCGGTTCACAGACCACACAGTTGATCGGACGTCGTGTGCGCGAACTGAATACCTATTGCGAGATTCTTCCCTACAACAAGTTTCCGCATGATGACCCTTCGGTCATAGGTGTAATACTCTCAGGATCGCCATTCTCGGTCTATGACGAAAAAGCATTCCGCATCACCCTCGATGGTCTGCGGGGTCGTTACCCGATTCTGGGCATCTGCTACGGTGCGCAACTTATGGCCTATCTCAACGGCGGATCGGTTGAACCCGCCGATTCCCGGGAATACGGCCGCGCTATCCTGGAAAAAGTGGCTGCCGACAATTCTCTGGTGAAGGGCATCCTGCCCGGAGCGCAAGTGTGGATGAGTCATGGCGATACAATTACCGCTCTACCATCCGGATTCAGCACGATAGCATCGACCGACAAAGTTCCGGTTGCGGCTTATCAAATTGATAGCGAACAGATTTGGGGCGTGCAGTTCCATCCTGAAGTCTATCACTCGGAATGTGGAATGCAGTTGCTGCGCAACTTCGTTGTCGGCATCTGTGGTTCGCGTCAGGACTGGAGTGCGGCATCTTTCATCGAATCAACCGTCAGACAACTCAAAGAGCAGCTCGGCAATGACCGTGTTGTACTCGGATTGAGCGGCGGTGTTGACTCATCGGTGGCTGCCGTTCTGCTCAACAAAGCCATCGGGAAAAATCTGACATGCATATTCGTGGATCACGGCATGTTGCGCAAAAACGAATTCTCCGATGTGCTCCGCGATTATGAATGTCTCGGCCTGAATGTGATCGGCGTCGATGCCTCAAAGAAGTTTTTCTCCGAACTCGCCGGAGTGACCGACCCCGAAAAGAAACGCAAGATTATCGGTCGCGGATTCATCGAAGTGTTCGATGAGGAAGCCGGAAAGATAAAAGATGTCCGTTGGCTCGGTCAAGGAACAATTTATCCCGACTGCATCGAATCGCTGTCAATAACCGGCACTACCATTAAAAGTCATCACAATGTAGGCGGACTGCCCGAAAAAATGCATCTCAAACTGTGTGAACCGCTGAGGCTGCTGTTTAAAGACGAGGTTCGCGCTGTCGGACGCGAACTTGGCATGCCGGAGCATCTGATTTCACGCCATCCTTTCCCCGGACCGGGACTTGCCGTCCGCATTCTCGGCGATATAACCCCTGAAAAAGTAAGCATTCTTCAGGAAGCTGACCATATCTTCATTCAGGGATTGCGCGACTGGGGGCTTTACAACAAAGTATGGCAAGCCGGTGTCATCCTGCTGCCGGTTCAAAGCGTTGGGGTGATGGGCGATGAACGCACCTACGAACGCGCCGTTGCTCTCCGCGCTGTAACATCAACTGATGCGATGACTGCCGACTGGGCACATCTGCCCTATGACTTCCTTGCCGAAGTCTCCAATAAAATCATAAACACCGTGCGCGGAGTCAATCGCGTGACCTACGACATCTCCTCCAAGCCACCGGCAACCATCGAGTGGGAATAAGCAAAAAAATAACACCGAGACATCACTTCGGTGTTATTTTTTTGCGGTTTATGTATGGTTTGGATTTATTTAGTCGCCCATTGTCCGGAGCAACTCATCATTGGATGACGTGCGTTCCATTCGGTCTTTGATGAATTCCATAGCCTCAATGCTGTTGCGGTCAGAAAGGAATCGACGGAGTATCCACATGCGGTTGAGTGTCTCTTCGCGCAGCAACAAGTCATCGCGGCGTGTGCTTGACGCCATAATATCAACAGCCGGGAAGATTCGCTTATTGGACAATTTGCGATCAAG
>CAYTLU010000423.1:0-2176 GCA_964438665.1 uncultured Bacteroides sp. | reverse complement strand
CGAAGACTGTAAATATTTTCTTAAACTTGTGGCGAATGCCCGAGCGTCCATAGCAGAACCCTTATCATCGGTCAACGGAATGCGTACCTGTTCGAACTGGGCGAAATTCTCGGTAGCATCACTCAAATTAAAAACGCCTTTAACGGTATTGTCCCGAAGCCAGGATTGAATGCAATCGAGCAACTCCTCGCCATTGTATTCCGACTCCAAATCTTCATCCCAGTTATCCCAGCACCTGACGGATAGAATGATCTCTCTGCCATTCGTTTGCAAATCGCGGAAATAACGGATTAACTGCTTGTCGAAATCGTCAATGTGTTCGCGCACCGCCGACTCAAGGATTCGGGGAACAACATCCTTGGAGGCTTTGCTTGTGCCGGATGCCGTTGCAATCCGTTTATTCGTATAAGCATCGAATGCTTCTATTATAAAAGTCGCGGATTTCCCTTTGGCCTCCACATTGATCTGCCATCCCAGTTGAATGACTATATCCGATTTGGTACGACGCTTCAACACATCCAACGGGCTTTCTGCAAGCATCGCTCCGCTCGATTTACTCATCGTAACATTGTCCTCAGCCGTGCGAATGGCTATGCTTTTTATCTCCTGTTCACAATCTTTCAGGCTGTAACCTTTGTCTGTAAGCATTGCCCCGATTTTGCTGAGGACGCCTCCTAATTCTGTATCTTCCTGAAAGGCCAGTTTGTAATCCGGAACGTGGATTGTTTGCCCCTGGTCCTGATATGTCGAAACGAAGTATCGTTGAGTACACCAATTATCGCTGGGCACAATCATCAAAGTCGGCTTCTTTTCCTGGGCAACAGCCGAGATTGCAAACAATGCAGCAACAAAACAGATTAAACTCTTTTTCATATTGCGACAGTATAATTAACTCTTTTATAGAAAAAGACTAACGAACACAAATGTACGACTTTTATTTCATATTCTGTCGTTTAGTCGCAGAAAATCATCTGTGAAATAAGCATTTTTTTGCAATTATTCTGCTTTGTTTTGGTATAGTGTATTTTTACAAATTGATTTTTAATATAATTAGCGAATTATCTCTATAAAAGAGTTAACGCGATTTTCCAAACAAAATTCCTTTACAATTCTTTCAAAATTAGTCTGTTGGCTTCGTCTATTTGATCGGTCTGTATGGCAGCAAGGTAGAGGCGAGTCCTTTCGTCGTTGTCGTGCCCCATACCCTCGCTGATGACGCTTAACGGCACATTCTTAGACTTGGCAATACTTGCCCGACTGTGGCGGCTGACATACATCGTCAGCGGTGTGAAAATCTTGGCGAGTTGGGGGATTTGTTTCAACTTCCAATTGACAAACAGTATATTATTCAGGTATTGTTTACGCTCCGTACCGTCCTATCGGGTGATAATCGGCAGCAGATACTGTGTCGGATTTTCGGGGTATTTGTCGATAATCTCCTGCATCGGCCGCACCCAGCGAATCATCAGTTGCTGGCTCGTCTTTTTGCGGCTCTCCAACTGGAATATGACATTTCGCTTGATATTCATGAATTACTCCCTTCATAAATCTACACCCAAAATTTCACCCTATTTTTGATATAGGCAATATCTACTCGTAAAAATTTATGATAAGCAAACTTTGAATATACTATGTAATCAGCAGTATTTTCCCGCACCGGGGTATTGCGACGGCGGAACGCGAGTTCCGTCGTTTTTTTCATGCCGCCGCCGCAGTGCCGAGGGGTTTTGCACTGCGACTCCCGCCGCGATTTCCGCCGCGATTTCCGCCGTGGTTTCCGCCGCGGTTTCCGGCCCGCGGTGCTCGGGCCGAGGGGCGCCGGCGGCGGGGAGGGTTCGCGGTTTTCAAAAAAATTGTTACATTTGTCCGAAAATTTAAACCAAAAGTAAGATGGCTTATCAATTGTTGAAAGGAAAGAAAGGTCTGATTTTCGGCGCGCTCAACGAGCAGTCGATTGCCTGGAAGGTTGCCGAACGCGCCGTGGAGGAGGGTGCCGAAATCGTCCTGACCAATACTGCCGTGTCGATTCGTATGGGTACGATCGACCGCCTGGCCGAGAAGTGCAACACAATCGTGGTCCCGGCCGATGCTACGAATGTCGGGGATTTGGAACACCTCATCGACCGCACGATGGAGCACTTCGGCGGCAAGTTCGACTTCATGCTCCACTCCATCG
>CAYTLU010000422.1:0-2552 GCA_964438665.1 uncultured Bacteroides sp. | reverse complement strand
AGGTGTTGAGGTCGATGGATCTCTCATTATGCAAGATTGGGATTACGAGCAGTCTTATGATGGAAAAGTTAAGATTCTCGCCGACGATGACAAACATTTTGTCGGAATATACTACAATGTCGATCTTGAGAATGAGAGAATTGATCGTGGTTATGTTGTATGGGTGAAATAACTCACACAAAATAAAAAACAATAGATTCAGTACAATTCTAAGGTTATGGGGATGCCATCGCGGCATCCCCATTTTGTCATTTGCTGAGCCGATATATTGCGATAACGGCATAAAAAAGAGAGCCTGTTCAGACTCTCTTGTGATCCGGCCGCGATTCGAACGCGGGACCGTCTGCTTAGAAGGCAGATGCTCTATCCAGCTGAGCTACCGGACCGTTTTTCGGTTGCAAAGTTATAATATTTTGGTGAAACGCGCAAATAGCGTTTCACCGGTTATTCTGCGTTGACTTGCTGGAGCGATGTCAAGACTTGGCGTATCTTTTCGTAGGTCGTGATTCTGGTAGGTACGAGTGGCAGTCGCAGTTCGTTTTCACACAGCCCCATAGCATTGAGCGCGCATTTGACGCCGGCCGGATTGCCATCGACAAACAGCAGTCCGAAGAGATCATTGAATTTATGGTGGATTGTGCGGGCAGCGGCATAATCTCCATCAAGAGCAAGACGCACCATCCGTGAGAATTCTCTAGGAAAGGCATTTCCAATGACAGAAATGACACCGACAGCACCAAGTGTGATCAGCGGGAATGTAACGGCATCATCGCCGGATATTACCATGAAGTCGTCTGATTTATGCTTGATGATTTCATCAACTTGTACCATATTGCCCGATGCTTCTTTGATGCCTACAATGTTTGGAAATTCGTCGGCCAGGCGCAGCGTCGTTTCTGCGGTCATGTTGACGCCGGTTCGTCCGGGAACATTGTAGAGGATGACCGGAAGGGGAGAGGCTTGGGCTATGGCGGCATAATGGCGGTAGATGCCTTCCTGCGATGGCTTATTATAATAAGGTACTACCGACAGGATTGCTGAGAACGCTGACAGATCGGACGTCAGCAGTTTGCGTATCACTGCAGATGTGTTGTTGCCTCCGCATCCCAGCACGAGCGGCACGCGCCCTGCTACGCGCTCTGCAACAAACCGTTTGATCTTCTCGCGTTCTTCCGGTTCAAGTGTCGGACTTTCACTGGTGGTGCCAAGCACTACCAGATAGTCAACACCGCCGCTGATCTGATATTCTAGCAGATTGGCAAAGGCCTCAAAGTCAATAGTCTTGTCGGTCTTGAACGGAGTGATGAGAGCCACTCCCATACCTTTCAGGTTGATGCGTGCCATAGGGTTATTCTGTTGTTTCCATTCACAAAATTAGCCATAATCGTTTTTACAAGCAAGAAAATCGGATAAAACCAATTAGGCTTGTTGATTGTTTCTCTAATAAAACAGATTAATACGCGATGTTATGAACGAATTTAATGAAATGATTTCGGGTTCAAAGCCCACGTTGGTAGATTTTTTTGCAGTATGGTGCGGCCCATGTAAAATGCAGCACCCGATTATCGAACAGGTTAAAAATGAAGTCGGCGACAAGGCCAATGTCATAAAAATTGACGTTGATCAGAATCCACATCTGACAAGCCGCTATAAAATCCAATCTGTCCCGACTCTGATTCTGTTCAGGCGCGGAGAAGTCTTGTGGCGCGGTTACGGTGTTCATCAGAAAGACCAGCTTGTTGCCAAGATCAATGAATTTGCCAACGCTAATGATTCGGAGAACTGAACGATTGCAGAGATTTGATTGAAGTCAAGTTCTATGACACAAGAGCCGCAACGTCAGATGGCGCTGCGGCTCTTGTGTGGAGTGTATATGTCCGTCTGGCTACATGAACGCAAGAACCAAACCTTGTGCTGCAACTACTCGCAGGAACATTGTCAATGGATAGACCGTTGAATAAGCTACGGCTGGAGCGTCATTGCCTGTTGCGGAGTTGGCATAGGCTAATGCCGGCGGGTCGGTGTATCCGCCGGAGAATAGACCCATTATGGTCAGGAAGTTGATTTTATAGACTCCGCGCGCGATACATCCGGAGATCATAAGTGGAACGAAGGTTATGATAAATCCCCAGATAACCCACCACATACCGGTTTCGTTGAACACAGTTTCAGCAAATTTCGCTCCGGAAGAGATGCCTACCGATGCGAGGAACAGGCAGATGCCGAGTTCGCGCATGAGAAGGGATGCCGATGATGATGTGTAGGTGACGAGCTTGAACTTGTAACCGAATCGGCTCAGCAGAATAGCAACTACAAGCGGGCCTCCGGCCAAACCCAGTTTCATTCCGAAGCCGAGGTTGAGCGATCCGACTATGATACCGAACATGATGCCGACGAAAATCGTGATCATATTGGGTTCGTTAAGGCGTTTCATGGAGTTGCCCAGACGGTGTGCCAGACGGTCTATATCGTTCAGGTCGCCCACAACGGTGATGCGGTCGCCCATCTGTAGTCTGAGGTCGGGCGATGCCAGAAGGTCAACGCCGGCACGG
>CAYTLU010000421.1:0-4411 GCA_964438665.1 uncultured Bacteroides sp. | reverse complement strand
AAACGAGTGGCGTATTTCGCAAATGATGCTAAACGAGGTGCTTGGTTTTACACCAAAATACGCTTCTATCCCCAACGGCTATTCTTCGAAAACGGTATTGAAAGCCATGATAGCAGCCGGGATAACCGTAATTGATACTTCTGCCACCACTACATCACAGAAGCACGTTGATGATGCCGTTGTCCGAGGTAGATATGCGGTTACAAACGATATGATGACCGATAATATCACTTCGCTTATCTCGTCACCTTTCGTCCGGTTTAAGAAGGCTTTACGTTGGCATTGCCTATCGATTGCCAAGGCCGTGTTAGGCGATACATACCTTTCTATAAGAGCAAAACTTACGAAGTAGAGCAATGCTATCTGTAATTTGTCCGATATATGACGAGTGGAAATATATTGAGTCCTGGATTTAAAAAGTGAATTATTAGGCAAATTGATTTATAAACAATGGCATCTGCATCGACTCGAATGAATACCTATTGCAAATTAATAACCTATGTATATTTTCCATAAATTAAAACTGGAATCCGGCTATTATAATTCAGGCGTTTGTGATTTAGAGTGCATTCCTGATGGCTACCGACTTGTCAAACGAAGACCGTCACTCTTGCATTTGCACAATGTGTTGTGGTTTGTACTCAACCTTACAACACCAATGCCATTTCTTGAATACAATCTACTTAATCAGCAAGGCGAAATAGTATCTTCTGCAATAGTTGTTGGAAAAATTTATAAGTTCCTTTCGTGAGTCGTGGCGGCATACATATAGGACCTTGCTATACCGTTCCGCGCGAGCGCGGTCGAGGATTCTACCCATGTATTCTTAGCCATATTTTACGTGACTTTGCAACGTCAACAGCGTATATGATAGTTCATAAAGACAACGCTTTATCAATCCGTGGCGTACTAAAGGTCGGTTTTTAAGCCGTTTGCAGTCGGTCATTGTACTTGTACTAAACGCTACGTAGTAGATAGCGAACTGTAGTAACGGAGGCTTATCTGCCATTGAACGAAAACAAGATTATGCTACTGTATCGCTTCAGGAAAGATTAATTGAGGCTCACTTAGTCAATATACAATAAGCTATGAATAATATAAACATTTGCGTAATCGGACTCGGTTACGTTGGCTTGCCATTGGCTCGCCTGTTCTCGACACAGTATAAAACAATCGGTTTCGACATGAACCAAAAGCGCGTCGACGCTCTCAACGGTGGTCACGATGCAACACTTGAAGTAAGTGACAAACTTCTGCAGGATGCAATTGACAATCACGGCTTCCGTTGTACAACAAACCTCGATGAAATTCGCGACTGCAATTTCTACGTGGTGGCTGTGCCGACACCTGTCGACGACAACAACCGCCCTGACCCCAAACCACTTTGGGGCGCTTCGGAAACCGTCGGCAAAGTAATCTCGAAAGGCGACATCGTTGTTTACGAATCGACCGTCTACCCTGGTGTGACGGAGGAGGAGTGCCTGCCGGTAGTTGAGCGTGTCAGCGGACTGAAATTCAACGAAGATTTCTTCGCAGGCTACTCGCCTGAGCGCATCAACCCGGGCGACAAACTCCATACCGTTGAAAAGATCAAGAAAGTAACGTCCGGTTCCACACCCGAGATTGCCGATATTGTCGACGGTGTGTATAACTCCGTCCT
Source organism: uncultured Bacteroides sp. (assembly GCA_964438665.1). Taxonomy (GTDB): domain Bacteria; phylum Bacteroidota; class Bacteroidia; order Bacteroidales; family Muribaculaceae; genus Paramuribaculum. Next base: position 2,751 of record CAYTLU010000421.1, on the reverse strand, counting down.
TGTCAACGGCACTCACAAAGCACCGTCAATCAAAGTTGCCGAGGCTTCGAAAATCATCGAGAATTCACAGCGTGATGTCAACATCGCGTTTATGAACGAGCTCGCAAAAATTTTCAACGCAATGGGGATTGACACTCACGATGTAATCGAGGCTGCTTCGTCGAAGTGGAACTTCATAAAACTCTCGCCCGGACTTGTCGGTGGTCACTGTATCTCGGTTGATCCATATTATTTAATTCAGAAAGCACAGGTTTATGGCGTTCTGCCGCGCATAATGTTCTCGGCTCGTCGTCTCAACGACGGCATGGGCGCATACGTTGCGAATCAGATGATAAAGTGCATGAATCTCAAAGGCGTGAAAGTTAAGGACGCTCGCATCCTTATCCTCGGCATCACGTTCAAAGAGAATTGTCCTGACATTCGCAACACCAAGATAGTAGACATCTACCACACTCTCGAGGAGTACACGCAGAACATAACGGTTTTCGACCCATGGGCAAACCCTGCTGCTGTTGAGCACGAATACGGTATTAAACTCACCGACAAATCACTTGACGAGTTGAAAGGTCGATTCGACACCGTGATGCTTGGCGTAGGCCACAAAGAATTTACCGATCTCGATGTCCGCGCACTCCTTGCCAACCCTGCCGAGGGTATAATCTACGACGTGAAAGGCCTCCTGCCGCGCGATATTATTGACGGAAGATTATGAAAAGATTACTATACATTGCTCAATATTTTGGTTTCCCTGAGAAATCAGGAGGTACTAGAAGTTATGATTTAACAACTTCTTTCGTTAAAAGAGGACTTGAAGTAGTTGTAATTACTAGCTATAATGGGGCTCCAAATGATCCATTATGGCGGGAATATCAGCGTGATGGAATACATTTCTACGAATTAAACTGCCCATATAATAATTATATGGGGGTTAAACAACGTATGATTGCATTTATCCATTTTATGAAAAGAGCTACAACCAAGGCTTTGTCAATTGATTGCGATATAGTCTTGGCAACATCTACACCTCTATCAATTGGATATCCAGCGTTAGTGTTGTGTAAAAAAAGGAAAAAGCCATTTATTTTCGAAATTCGTGATGTGTGGCCTGGAGTACCTATAGCCATGGGATATTTCAAGAATTCGTTAATGCAAAAATTGCTTTATAGATTTGAAAAATATATTTATCAAAAAGCTGTCGCTTTGGTTCCTTTGTCATCAGGAATGGATGAGGACATAAAAAAAAGATATCCAAATAATAAGTCTGTAGTTATTCCAAATATCAGCGAAATAAATCGGTTCTCTAATATAAAAAAAGAAATTGACATAGAGGTTCCATCAGGCAAAAGAGTTTTGTTATATGCCGGCACTTTTGGTAATGTAAATGGCGTTGGATACATTATAAAGATGGCTGCATATACATTAGAATATAATCCAGATGTGTGGTATTATCTTGTTGGTAATGGAAAAGAAAAAGAGGAGAATATCAAACAGGCAGAGGCGCTTGGCGTATTGAACAAGAATGTTTTTATTTTTGATCCTGTAAAAAAAACAGATTTGCCATATCTATATTCCATTTCGACTGTCGGTAGTTCTTTTGTAATAGATATTCCCGCTTTATGGAACAACTCTGCAAATAAGTTTTTTGACACTTTGGCGGCTCATCGACCGATTGTCATTAACCATGAAGGATGGCAGGCGGATACTATCCGAAAATATAATTGTGGGTATGTACTTCCTCCCATAATAAATGAAGATATTGCCAAAGATTTTGCAGAATATATGGCTGATGATGCCCTTCATACTATTCAAGGCGAGAATGCGTTTAAATTGGCAAAAGAAGAATTTTCTCTTGAGGTTGCCGTGAATAAGTATATGGATATTATTAATAAATTCAACAAAAAATAACTGTGTACCGTCTTTTCTTTAAACGGGCTATCGACGTTGCGGTGTCGGGGTGTGCGCTGTTGGTGTTGGCGGTGCCGTTGGCGGCAGTAACTGTGTGGTTGCACTTTGCCAACAAGGGCGCAGGGGCGTTCTTCCTCCAGGAGCGGCCGGGCAAGGGCGGCAAAATCTTCCGTGTGGTCAAGTTCAAGACTATGACTGATGAACGTGACTCGGACGGCAAGCTACTTCCCGATGCGCAGCGTCTTACTAAGGTTGGGCGTTTTGTGCGCTCAACGTCTATCGATGAATTGCCACAGCTTTGGAACGTATTCAAAGGCGATATGTCGCTCATCGGGCCGAGACCGCTGTTGGTGGAGTATCTGCCGCTTTACTCGCCGGAACAGGCACGCCGCCACGAAGTACGTCCCGGCATCACCGGTTGGGCGCAGTGCCATGGCCGCAACGCCATATCATGGCAAAAGAAATTTGAACTCGATGTGTGGTATGTTGACCACATCTCGTTCATCACCGATTGTAAAGTTATCTGGACAACTATAAAAAAGGTGCTTTGCCGCGAGGATATAAGTTCCGCCACCTCCGCCACCATGGAGCCATTTAACGGTCACAACTGACAGTCCTAAATTATGCAAATCGAAAATCCGATTTTCAATTTGCAAAGTTACGACATAAATTCCACATTTGCAAGCGAATGGCAATAATTAATCTTTTCGGGGCGAGTGGTCATGCCAAGGTGATAATGGACATCATCAAGGCGCAAGGCGACGAAGTGGGCTGTCTGTATGACGACCATCCGCATTGCTCCGATATTTATGGCATACCGGTTTACAAGGCCGATGATGTGGAAGT
>CAYTLU010000420.1:0-5304 GCA_964438665.1 uncultured Bacteroides sp. | reverse complement strand
ATGCAGTGGGCTTTGAAGGTTCTTGTCCGCACGAACGATGGTGGAACAGTCACGGCTAATCCTACGGCACGGACAATCACTGTCAGCGGTTCGAATGATGTAGAATTCCTGCTGGCGGGCGATACGGACTATGCAATGAATTTCAATCCTGACTTCACCGATGCATCGGCATTTGTCGGAGTAGATCCGATTGCAAGTGTTAATGCCGCAATCAGCAAGGCCTCGACAAAGACGTATGAAGAACTCTATGACGCGCACTATGCCGACTATTCGACACTGTTCAACCGCGTGGAGCTGAAAATCAATCCATCGGAGACATTCGAGAATCTGCCTACACCAACCCGATTGACGAGATACCGCAACGGAACGCTCGATCATGGGCTGGAGCAGCTCTATTTCCAGTATGGCCGCTATCTGCTGATTGCAAGCTCGCGTGCCGGAAACATGCCTGCAAATCTGCAGGGCATGTGGCACAACAACACGGAAGGCCCTTGGCGCGTTGACTACCACAATAACATCAACCTTCAGATGAACTACTGGCCGGCAACGTCAACAAACCTGCTTGAATGTTTCACTCCGTTTATCGACTACGTGAGGGGCTTGATCAAGCCGGGCGAGAGAACAGCGCAGGCCTATTACGGTGCGCGCGGATGGACCGCCGAGGTTTCGACAAACATCTTCGGATTTACAGCGCCGCTGAACTCCACCGATATGTCGTGGAACTATAATCCGACAGCCGGGCCGTGGCTTGCCACCCAGATATGGGAGTATTACGACTATACCCGCGACAAGCAATGGCTGCGCGATGTGGGCTATCCCATAATCCGTTCAAGCGCAAACTTTGTCAGCGACTTGCTCTATCTCTACAACGGAACATACACATCGGCCCCTTCATATTCACCCGAACATGGCTCGGTGGATATGGGCGCTACGTATGCCAACGCCGTGACTCGCGAAGTGCTTTCGGAAGCCATACAGGCTGCCGAGGTTCTCAACGAGAATCCTGCAGAACTATCGGAATGGAGGGAGAAACTGGCCGGCATGTATCCGTATCAAGTTGGACGCTACGGTCAGCTTCAGGAATGGTATAACGACATCGACACCTATAATGATACACACCGCCATACCAACCATCTTTTCGGCCTGCATCCCGGAACAAGTATCAGCGCATTGAACGCGGAAGATGCTTCGCTGATTGATGCCTGCAAAGAGACATTGCGTCAGCGCGGCGATGCCGCCACAGGATGGAGCATGGGTTGGAAACTGAACCACTGGGCGCGTCTGCTTGACGGCGACCACGCATATATATTGTTCCAAAACCTGCTGAAAAACGGCACGGCAGACAATATGTGGGATCTGCATCCGCCATTCCAGATTGACGGCAACTTTGGTGGTACGGCCGGCATATCCGAGTTGTTCCTGCAAAGCCACAACGGAGTGCTGCACGTTCTGCCGGCTCTGCCATCCACCTGGACCGATGGCAAGATAACCGGTCTGCTCGCACGCGGCAACTTTGAGGTTGATGTGGCGTATGAGAATGGCAAGCTCGACTATGTGCGCGTGAAATCGAATGCCGGAGAAGACTGTGAGGTTTACTACGATGGCAAGCGCAAGGCGTTCAGCACTGTTCCCGGTGGTGAATACCGGCTGCGGTATGATCCGGTTAACGATACGCTTGAACTGGAAAATCTCTCCTCGATCGATGAAATCGGAGTTTATGAGACCGACCGTGTCGAGATTTCCCAGACCGGCGACAATGGCCGGATTGCAGTCACTGTCACCGGAGAATCCCGCGGAGACATGAATATCAGTGTGTTTAATCTGAACGGACAGAAGGTGAAGGATGTTGCTTTTGACAAGACGTCAGATGTTGCCACTGTTGCTTTTGCGCTGAATGCACAAGCCGGCATGTATATGGTCAGAGTAGGCGGCGAAACGATTTCCAAGACCGAAAAAATCGTGGTGAAATAACCTCGCCCCGCTTTGCGATAATATTATCTATGAGACTGTGTCAAAATAGGCGCAGCCTCTTTTTTTGTAAAGTGATGAAAAAACTAAAACAAAGCAACGAAAATAAATTGCAAAATATTTGGTAATTAGAAAATTAGTTGGTAATTTTGCAACGCTTTTAAGCATGGATTAGAGGCTGGCTATTGCTAAATCTTTGGAAGATAGAGCGGTAGTGGGCTTCGAATGTATGCGAAAGCAAAACGTAGAAGTAAAAGAAAAAACAGATTTAATAAACGAAAAAGTAAAACAAGAACTAAGATGCCTACGATTCAGCAATTAGTAAGAAAAGGACGTGTAGCTCTTGAGGATAAGAGTAAGTCGCCTGCATTGGATTCATGCCCGCAGCGTCGTGGCGTGTGTGTGCGCGTCTATACTACAACTCCCAAGAAGCCTAACTCGGCAATGCGTAAGGTGGCCCGTGTGCGCCTCACCAATGGTAAGGAAGTCAACTCTTATATCCCCGGTGAAGGTCACAATCTTCAGGAACACTCCATCGTACTCGTTCGTGGCGGTCGTGTAAAGGACCTTCCCGGTGTGCGTTATCACATTGTCCGTGGAACGTTGGACACAAGCGGTGTGAAAGACCGCACCCAGCGTCGCTCTAAATACGGAGCAAAACGTCCGAAAGCTGCAAAGAAATAATCTCAAGCAGCGTAAATCTTACGAAATCCCCTGACGGCCGCGGGGCAAAGCGACCGACAATTAAGAAAGTAAAAAACGAGTTGTTAAACTTCGCTTTTTGATTAATTGGAAGGCTAATTCGACGGTTGAGTAAATGGAACGTTAGAGAACGTCCGTTGAAGATGAAAGAAGCAGCAACCAAGCAAACAAAAAACGACAAAATCAGAAAACTGACCAATGAGAAAGGCAAAACCAAAAAAACGGGTTGTTCTCCCTGATCCCGTTTTTAACGATGTGAGAGTGTCGAAATTCGTCAACCACTTGATGTATGACGGTAAAAAGAACACAGCTTACACAATTTTCTATAGCGCCCTTGAGACAGTGAAGTCAAAACTTCCCAACGAAGAAAAGACAGCGCTTGAGATCTGGAAAAAAGCCCTTGAAAACGTTACTCCCCAAGTGGAGGTGAAATCTCGTCGTGTCGGCGGCGCAACCTTTCAGGTTCCTACAGAAATCCGTCCCGACCGCAAAGAGTCAATTTCAATGAAGAACCTTATCCTTTACGCTCGCAAGCGCGGCGGCAAGACAATGGCCGATAAGCTCGCAGCAGAGATTGTTGACGCATTCAACGATCAGGGCGGGGCATTCAAGCGTAAAGAGGATATGCACAAAATGGCCGAGGCTAACCGTGCGTTCGCCCACTTCCGTTTCTAAACAATATTATTCATTGAACATTGATAAAATCGACCGTTTAAAATGGGAAAATCAGACGAACAGTTAAAATATACCCGCAACATTGGTATTATGGCTCACATTGATGCCGGGAAGACAACGACATCAGAGCGCATACTATTCTACACGGGCCTGACTCATAAAATCGGCGAAGTCCACGATGGCGCGGCCACGATGGACTGGATGGAGCAGGAGCAGGAACGCGGTATAACAATCACATCCGCCGCCACCACCGCATTTTGGAATTACAGCGGAAACAAATATAAAATCAACCTTATAGACACTCCGGGACACGTCGATTTCACTGTAGAGGTGGAGCGTTCGCTGCGTGTGCTTGATGGCGCTGTTGCCACATTCTGTGCTGTCGGCGGCGTTGAGCCCCAGTCGGAGACCGTGTGGCGTCAGGCTGATAAATATAATGTGCCGCGTATAGGCTATGTCAACAAGATGGATCGTTCGGGCGCAAACTTCTTTGAGGTTGTGCGTCAGGTGAAGGATGTGCTTGGCGCGAATCCTTGCCCGATCCAGATACCTATCGGCGCAGAAGAAACATTCAAAGGCATCGTTGATCTTATCCGCATGAAAGCCATTTTCTGGCATGATGAGTCGATGGGCGCTGACTATGAGCTTGAGGAAATTCCTGAAAATCTTCGTGAAGAAGCTGAAGAGTGGCGTGATAAGATGCTTGAAAAAATCGCCGAATTTGACGATGTGTTGATGGAGAAATATTTCGATGATCCGTCAACCATCACTGAAGACGAAGTTCGCCGTGCATTGCGCAATGCAACACTTTCAATGGAAGTGGTTCCGATGACATGCGGCAGTTCGTTCAAGAACAAAGGCGTTCAGCCCCTTCTGGACAATGTCTGCGCATATCTTCCCAGCCCGCTCGACAGCGGTGCGGTTGAAGGTCATGCTCCCGGCAATCCTGATCAGATTGAGAAACGCGAACCATCGGCAGAAGCTCCTATGTGTGCTCTGGCGTTCAAGATTGCAACAGACCCCTATGTTGGCCGTCTGACATTCTTCCGCGTATATTCCGGCGATGTAGTTGCCGGCTCATACGTGCTCAATACGCGTTCGGGTAAGAAGGAACGTGTGTCGCGTCTGTTCCAGATGCACTCCAACAAACAGAACGCCAAGGAACTGATCGGTTGCGGCGATATCGGCGCAGGCGTAGGTTTCAAAGATATCCGCACAGGTGATACTCTCTGCGATGAAAACCACCCGATCACCCTTGAGGCAATGGACTTCCCCGATCCTGTTATCGGAATCGCGGTTGAGCCTAAGACTCAGAAAGATCTCGACAAACTCGGCGTTGGTCTTCAGAAGCTCGCAGAGGAAGACCCGACATTCCGCGTACAGACAAATGAAGAGACCGGCCAGACGGTGATCTCCGGTATGGGTGAGCTTCACCTCGACATCATTATCGACCGTCTCCGCCGCGAATTCAAGGTTGAATGTAACCAGGGCCGTCCGCAGGTGACCTACAAGGAAGCTATCACAGCTCCGGTAGAGCTTCGCGAAGTGTTCAAGAAGCAGACCGGTGGACGCGGTAAGTTTGCCGACATCATTGTCCGTGTAGAACCGGTTGATGAAGGCTTTGAAGGCAATCTGCAATTTGTTGATGAAGTTAAGGGCGGTAATATCCCCAAAGAATATATTCCTTCAATTCAGAAGGGCTTCCAGACAGCGATGAAGAATGGCGTTCTTGCCGGCTTCCCTGTTGAGCAGCTCAAAGTTACCGTGATTGACGGCTCATTCCACCCGGTTGACTCCGACCAGCTTTCATTTGAGCTTTGCGCTATTCAGGCGTTCAAGAAAGCATCCGAGAAGGCAGGTCCGGTTCTGTTGGAACCGATCATGAAGATCGAGGTGGTAACTCCCGAAGAGAGCATGGGTGACGTGATCAGCGACTTGAACAAGCGTCGCGGTCAGGTA
>CAYTLU010000419.1:0-5011 GCA_964438665.1 uncultured Bacteroides sp. | reverse complement strand
GGCACTGATGTCAAGAAAATCCTGATCAAATAAATTACCCTAAACATATCGACAAAAAGCGCAACCGCTCCCGGCTGCGCTTTTTTATATATAAAGATGACCCCACCGGATATGGGGGAACATCAAATTGCAACCGGATATGGGGGAACATCAAATTGCAACCGGATATGGGGGAACATCAAATTGCAACCGGATATGGGGAAACATTGAACCAGTGAAAAAATTTTGCACTTTGATGCGATTGCCATGATCTTTCAGTTGATTTTCTTGCTTTAAATGATTTCATCCATTATCTTTGTGTCAAAAGATTGAAATGGGCATTATAAATAAAGACATCATATTCAAATCAGTAAGCAGAGGAAAATGGCTCAGCCAAATTTCGCTATTATATAATGCAAATGTTTCCATTCCAAAAGCGAATTGTATCACACTTCATTTTTCCAATGATATAAAACTCGAAGAATTAGAACCGCTACACCTTGTGACCCTCGCCTGCATGATCCAACATTTCATTGATTTGGATACTAAAGTTTTTTTATCTAATAACAATAAGGAAATAGCAAACTATATTTACAACGATTTAGGATTTAAACATTATTGGGCTGACGGATGCAATCACGTAGATAGCCTAACCGATGTCAATATATTCAATTTATGGCGAATAGTAGAAACTGAAAAAGAATTATATGCAAAAAAAGTAGAATCCTATCTAAAACAACAATTCTTCAATGGGAAAGATCTGAGTGCCATAAGTGTCAGCCTGATTGAAGCATTCTATAATATTTTTGACCATGCACAAGCTAATGGGAATGCCTTTTCTCTCATAAAGTTTGATCCAAGAACAAATAAACTCCATGTCGCTATATCAGATTTCGGTATTGGCATTACGCAATCAATTCGAAATCGCTATCCTGAAAAAATCATAGAACGAGACTCTGATGCCATCAAACTTTCCATTCAAGACAGTTTTACGATTCAATCCACCAACCACAATAAAGGGCTTGGATTCAGCAACATACTTAATAATGTTGATACAGCCAGAATATTCAGCAATACAGGATTATTCGTCAAACTAAAAAACAACCAACGATTCTTAACATCAACATTTTCTTTTCCAGGAACGTTGATATATTATGACTTAGATCTATCAAAATTAGACAATGAAGAAATTCTGGACACATTTAACTGGTAATAAAATCAAATAAATATGCACATCATCATACTAAAAGACATACTGAATACGACACCGGCTCTTCCCGAGGCCGGAAGTATATTATATAACAGGATAAGAGATGCTTCAAGCAAGAATGAAAAGACAGTGATCGATATGGATAATATAACCGCACTACCATCCATATTCCTAAACACGTCTATTGGGCGCATAATTGATGTTTATGGAGTTGACTGGCTGAAAAAAAATGTCTCTTTCCAACGAATCACGCGTCTGCAAGCTGAAAGGCTGCGTGATTATCTTATCAGATACAAAAGCTAGCGCAGGTGTCGTGGAAAATTCGTAACTTTGTAAGTTATGGATTTCATACTCTCATCACAGTACCAACCGACCGGCGACCAGCCGCAAGCCATCGAACAGCTGTCGCAGGGCGTCATGGACGGCACGCCGGCACAGACATTGCTTGGCGTGACCGGCTCAGGCAAGACATTCACAATGGCAAACGTGATCCGGCAAGTGCAGAAACCAACGCTGATCCTCAGCCATAACAAGACGCTGGCCGCCCAACTTTACAGCGAATTCAAGAATTTCTTCCCGCAAAACTCAGTGCAGTATTTCGTATCGTACTACGACTACTACCAGCCCGAAGCCTACATCCCATCCGTTGACAAATACATAGAAAAGGACCTGATGATCAATGACGAGATCGACAAACTGCGTCTCGCCACCACCTCCGCCCTGCTGTCAGGGCGCAAAGATGTCATAGTGGTCAGCTCCGTATCGTGTCTCTACGGCATGGGCAACCCTGATGACTTCAACAGCAGCGTGATCGAAGTGCGCGTCGGGCAGAAAATCACAAGAAACGCCTTTTTGCGAACACTGGTCAACTCGCTTTATTCGCGCAACGAAGTGAATTTCACCCGAGGCACATTCCGTGTCAAAGGTGACACCGTCGATATCTATCTCGCCTATGAGGAAATCATAGTGCGCGTGGTGTTCTGGGGCGATGAAATCGAATCCATAACAACGCTCTATCCAAACGATTATGTCACACTCGGGCAGCTTGACGGCTTCAAGATATTTCCGGCCAACATATTCGTCACCACCCCTATGCGCATGGCCTCCGGACTGGCTCAGATCGAACTCGATCTGGGAGAGCAGGTGGGCTTCTTCAATAAGGAAGCGCGCCAAATCGAAGCGCAGCGGCTGCAAGAACGCGTCAGCTACGACATCGAGATGATGCGCGAAGTGGGCTATTGCTCCGGCATCGAGAACTATAGCCGCTACTTCGATGGACGCAAGCCCGGCATGCGCCCATTCTGCCTGCTCGACTATTTCCCGAAAGACTTCCTGACGATAATCGATGAAAGCCACGTGACCATTCCGCAGGTGCGCGCCATGTATGGCGGCGACCTCTCGCGCAAGATGAATCTGGTGGAATACGGATTCCGTCTGCCCGCCGCACTCGACAACCGACCGCTGAAATTCGAAGAATTCGAGAGCCTTACGCCACAGGTGATATACGTCAGCGCCACCCCTGCCGACTACGAACTGCAACGCAGCGAAGGCGTCGTCGTGGAGCAGATCATCCGCCCGACCGGGCTTCTCGATCCAACCATAGAAGTACGCCCCACCATGAACCAGATCGACGACCTCATCGATGAGATTGCCGACCGCACGGAGAAAGGGGAGCGCACACTCGTCACCACCCTGACAAAACGCATGGCGGAAGAGCTCAACGACTATCTTCAGCGTCTTAAAATCAAAGCCGCATATATCCATAGCGATGTCGATACGCTCGACCGCATCCGCATTCTCGATGATCTGCGATCGGGTATCTACGATGTGCTGATCGGCGTCAATCTTCTCCGTGAGGGTCTCGATCTGCCGGAAGTGTCGCTTGTGGCCATCCTGGATGCCGACAAGGAAGGCTTCCTGCGCTCCCACCGCTCGCTGACACAGACCGTGGGCCGCGCCGCCCGAAATCTAAACGGCACCGTGATCATGTATGCCGACAAGATCACCGACTCCATGCGTCTGACCATTGACGAGACCGAACGCCGCCGCTCGATGCAGCTGGCCTACAACGAAGAACACGGGATCACCCCACAAGCCATTGTCAAAGCGCGCAACCGCATTATCGGCATCGACAAGGACGATGACGAAACCGCAACACCGAAAACATCGCGCCATAGCGGAAAGCCATCGACAAAACCATCGCGCAAAGCGGCAAATCCCTACGACATGGAATTCTCGCATACGGTGGATATTGCCGCCGATCCGGTGATCCCATATATGAACGCCGCCGAACTGGAGCGCACCATCACGCGCCGCCGCATGGAGATGGTCGATGCCGCCAAACGGATGGATTTCATGGAAGCCGCACGTCTGCGCGATGAGGTGCTGAAACTTGAAGAACTGCTGAAAAAGAATGAACCGGAAAACTGATGACACACAGTCTCGCATAAGCGACCCGCGCACTGACCTGAAGCTCTATCTCCCGACCTCGGTCAAAGAGATGCGGCTATTGGGCTGGGATGGCGTTGATGTGGTGATCTTTTCCGGTGATGCATACGTTGACCATCCGTCATTCGGTGCAGCCGTGATAGGCCGCACGCTTCAGGCCGCAGGCTATCGTGTGGCCATAGTGCCGCAGCCCAACTGGCAGGATGATCTGCGTGATTTCCGCAAATTCGGTGCGCCACGCCTGTTTTTCGGCGTCTCGGCAGGCGCGATGGACTCGATGGTCAACCACTACACCGCCGCACGCCGCCGCCGCTCTGACGATGCATACACTCCCGGAGGCCGCCACGGAGCGCGCCCCGACTATCCCACAATTGTTTACAGCGAGATACTGCGCAAGCTCTATCCCGACACGCCGATTGTGATAGGCGCTATCGAGGCTTCACTGCGCCGGTTGTCGCACTACGACTACTGGCAGGATCGGCTGCGTCCGTCAATCCTCGCCGACTGTCCGGCCGATCTGCTGATCTATGGGATGGGAGAGAAGCCGATTCTGGAAGTGGCGCGCCGTCTCGATGCCGGAGAGCGGATTTCTGAAATGACCGATGTGATGCAGACCGCCGTCATGCTTCCGGCCTCATCGCAACCGGAGCAATCCGATGATGCCAACATCATCCTGCATTCCTTTGACGATTGCCTTGCCAACAAGCGACACCAGGCAGAGAATTTCAAGCATATAGAACAGCAGAGCAATCGGTTTGAGGGCGCAACGCTCTGGCAACGGCATGGAGAGCGGACCGTGAAAGTCAACCCTATGCTGCCGCCGATGACAACGGCTGAGATCGATGCGTCATTCGATCTCCCCTACACCCGACTGCCCCATCCGCGCTACAAAGGCAAGACAATTCCGGCCTACGAGATGATCCGCCACTCGGTCAACATGCATCGCGGATGTTTCGGCGGATGCGCCTTCTGCACAATATCGGCCCATCAGGGCAAATTCATTGCATCGCGCAGCAAGGAATCCATTCTGAAAGAGGTCAAAGCCGTCACGCAGATGCATGATTTCAAAGGCTACATCTCCGATCTTGGCGGTCCGAGTGCAAACATGTACGGCATGCACGGTCATGATCTGGAGATATGCCGCAAATGCCTGCGTCCATCGTGTCTCCATCCAAAGCCTTGCCCTAATCTAAACACCGATCATGGCCGGCTGCTTGACATTTACCATGCTGTGGATGCACTGCCGCAAGTCAAAAAATCATTCATTGGAAGCGGCGTGCGCTACGACCTGTCGATGCACCCCACCGGCGATGCAAAAACAGACAAGACCAACCGGCGCTACAACGAAGAGCTGATCGAACGGCATGTCTCCGG